>DATHLW010000654.1:0-10400 GCA_035487675.1 Mucilaginibacter sp.
GTAAAGAATGCTACGACATAGATAGAGTCGAGATAAATGCCATTTGCCCGATGACAGACATATCCTGCGATATCACGTGTTTCGTCGGTTATCTTCCATTTTATCTTGCGCACACTGTCTTTAACAAGATAGGTTTGTTCAAATACTTTCTTCTGATCTACCGAACTTTTGGCTGTCAGATCGGTAAATATGGTATTGAACTGGTTCAGCATCGGGCTGTCACCCATCAGCATATTGGTGGGCATATCAGCATCATTGGGTGTATACAGCGTTTTACCATTATCAAATACCAGCTTTGCAGTCAGCACCCTGAATTGCGGACTGTTCTTTTTATAATAATCGAACGCCGGTTGCATCCAGGCTTCGTTATCCTTATTAATAGCTTTCTGGATAAGTGCGTATGCATTAGTACGCCGTTCAAACTCGATCGTACCGGAGGTGGTAAAATGTGCGTGCTGAGCCCGGACATTTGTGGCGAGGCTTAATAAAACAGCGAATATCATCATTCCCTTTTTCATAGTCTTATTGTTTTTTTACCCCTCCGGCCATTTTAGTAAAATCATAATTGATGGTAAGCATAAAATATCGCTTCAAGGTATTAGAAGTGGTTTGCGTGATCAGGTTGGCATTGGCTACTCTGCTGAAACCTGAGGCCTGGTTAAGTAAATCATTACCCCATAACTCGACCATTAGGTTATCATTTTTCAGGAATGTTTTGATGATAAACGTACTGAGATTGACCCGGCTGTAACTCTGGTGGAACGATGCCGTAGCGGCGCTGTACTGGTAATCGCTGTAGGTTCCGACCTGAAACTTCCCGGGCAGGTAAATGGTACCATCAAGTCCGGCCCGGGCGCCCCAGCCATTGTTGTTGACCTTCGGCGCTAAGGATGTCTCGCTGACTGTGTAAGTGGGGCCTCCGTTAAAATTCATTTCTATCTTTTTCTGCTTGAACATCCCTAAAATAAGATTGGGATTAAACACATAGTTTTTCGACATGTTCAGCGAATCGTTAGTATAGTTATAAATGTTATTGCCATTAACATTAAAAGCTACTCCTGCATTAAGCCCCCCGAGACTTTTGATTTTGCGACCAAAATATGCTCCTGCTGAAAAATTTGAGTTCTGTTTACCTGGCAGGTTAAAATACTGGCTGATGCTTTGCCCGGTCTGGCTGTAATTGATATGATTGACAATCGGGTTGGTAACAAAAGAGTAATTGCCGTACACCTGGAAAAATTGGTCACTTAGTACCTTGTATGAGCGATAATTGAAATTAAACGAATTAGTAAAAGCCGGTGTAAGATTCGGATTACCCACAATAATATTCAGCGGATTGGCATTGGTAGCAACGGGCTGTAATTGCTCAAGGGTCGGTTGCGTGGTTGTGCCATTATAATTGAAGAATATCCCTTTTTGCTGCGAAAAACGGTACTCGAAATGAGCCTGTGGTGCCCAGTCGAGGAAATTCCTGTTTTTTACATCCCCTGTAAATTCATCCAGTTGATGAAAATGATCAGCAGTTACGCGGGTGCCGAAATTAAAAACCAGTTTCCCTTTTTTATAATTCAGGATAGCCCCCGCGTGATTCAAAAGCTGGTTGAAAACATAATTGCTGCTTAAGGTGTCAACCAGCAGGTTATAAACGCCAGGAGCGGAAGCGTTAAACGTGCTCCGGTCTGCACTGGCATGGTTCACCCCTATTCCGTAGTTCAGCACCAGTGTCAGTACTTTGGTAAATGGCTCGGAATAAGTAAGGTTGGTATTGAATATGGAGCTCTGCAGATTGTTTGTCTTCGATTCGTTAATATCGTGCACGCTGTCAACTTGTTGCTGCGCATTATAAAAATTGATATGCGAGATCAAAAAGCCATTGGCTTTGCTTTGGCTATACGACTCACTAAGAAGAAAAGAAAACGTACGGCCTGGTTTATTGAACTTCTTAGTATAAAATGCGCTTCCGTTAAATGCCCGCTGATCGACCGAATTATCCAGCCTCCTGGTTTGATCGTTAACAAGAGCGCCGTTAAGCGTATCTGCGGAAGTATAAACATTATGTGTGGTGCTGTTCTTTAAGGTTCCGTCAACAGATATTTTCAGGTTCGAGGTGGTATCCAGCTTTGCCTGGTAGATCATACTAAGTTTCTGCCTGAGCATGGAGTTATCATAATTTTGATCTGAGCTGCTATTTAAAATATAACCAGGAGTGTTGTTTTGGGTGAGCACATCGGTAAAGCCGGTAAGTTTCAGCGACTCGATCTTATAATTAGCATTTACCGACTGTTTATCATTATCAAATTTGCCATCATAGTGTACACCGCCCATGCGAGATAGCGGGAACCCTTGCCCGAAGTAAAGACCGCTGAAAACATCCAGGTCGTCGGCGCTTTGCGTATTGACGCTGATGCCATTGTCCGTAATATCCACCTGGTCGCCGGTTCCATATTTCTGGTTATCGTCCCAACTGAGCCCTACTTTCCCGTTATTGCCTATGGTGCCGTATACCGAAAATTTCTCTTTGTTTTGAAAGGCATTGAACAGCAACTCGCCCTGGTAAATATTATTGGGACTTTCGCCCGCCTGGACCTTGCCGAAAACGCCCTTCTTTTTATCATCCTTCAGCTTAACGTTAATGGTTTTCTGGGTTTTACCATCGTCAACCCCGGTAAATGCAGCCTGATCGCTTTTTTTATCATACAACTGAACCTTATCCACCATATCGGCGCGGATATTCCGGGTTACCAACGTGGGATCGTCACCAAAAAATTCCTCGCCATCAACCAAAACTTTATTAACCGTTTGCCCCTGGGCGGTAATTTTGCCGTCCTTGTCAACTGTGATGCCAGGCAATTGTTTCAGCAAGTCTTCTACCTTGGCATTAGGCTGAATAACAAAAGCCTTTGCGTTGAACTCTGTTGTATCACCCTTAATTTTCATTTGTGAGGCAGTTCCTTTGATCATCACTTCCTTTAGCAGACGCGATTTGAGCGCCATGCTGATGTTACCAAAATCATGGGAAGTACGGGCTGAATCAAGGCTGAACTGCTCTACGTAATCAGCATAATCAGGATAAGAAACCAGCAGGATATATTTTCCTTTGGTGAGGCCATTCAAAGTGAAGCTGCCTCCTACATCGGTAAAGCAGAATTTAACCAATATCGAATCCTTGGCCTGTAATACGGAGACGGCGGAGGTGCCCAGCTTTATTTTCTCGACGCTGTCGGCAATGGAACCCTTTACATAGTAACCACTTTGGGCGGATACTTTTACAAAGGAAAAAACCAGGAAAAAGCATAGTAAAAACGTGTATTTCATAAGTAGCGTAAGGTTGGTAACTGGTTTATGTTTTTGCTGTTAATACCGTTTTATAAAAAATTACTCATAACGCTTCCCTTTTCGTAAGCCCAGCCATGCAATAGACAGTTTTACGAAGCATTTCGTTGCACATTTGCTGTTTTTATTTCAGTATTTATGCTAATTATCTTTCAGGTTGATTGAATATTATGGGCTGTCCGGCCCATCGGTAATGCCCAATCCCATGCCGCCGGTTTGCGCGTTAAAATGCAAGCCAAAATTTTGGTTGTTTGTAATACCGGGGGTTAGTTGGTAATTAGGGTCTTGCAGGTATTTGTCTTTTAGCTTTTGGTGCAGTTCCTCTGACTGCTTTTTACCATTCACCATTAGCGCTGAGTTAGTGAGATTGAATTTGATTAAATCGCTTTTATCATTGAGCACATTTGCATTCACAAGGTCGGCAACAATACCTGTTATAGCAGTCTGGATGTCGATATCATGCTTTGCCCAGCGGTCATCTTTAAGCCATTTTTGCTGCATCTTCAACTCTTGTTGTTGCTGCTGCATGAGCAGCTTATACTTCCTGGCTTGATCGGCAGAAAGACGTTCCTGCTCCTCTACAATTTGTTCGCGTTTTTTGTCCTGTTCTGCAGCAAAGGCCTGTTGTTCTTTTTCGGTTTGCCGGCGTTTCTTTTCCTTGTCGGCAACAAAAGCTTCCTGCTGTTTTATGATGTGCTGACGCTTCTTTTCCTGGTCGGCAGCAAAAGCCTCTTGCTGGTGTATAAGCTGCTGAGTTTTCCAGGCTTCAGAATCTCTTAGCGCAGGCTGCATCCACCCGGATCTCGGTTCCTGCGGAGCTTTGGGTTTCCTCGGCTTCCCGGGCGGCAGTGGCGGCCTTGAGTCAGTTACATCAATAAACACACCTTTTCCATGCATTCGTACCGGCCCATAGTACAGACCATAGTCCGGACGAACACCATATTTAATCATATATTTCTGCTGCAACTCAGACGGCTGCTTCATTCCGTTCACAATAAACTCAGTACTGCTCAAGCCAAACCATTTTACTGTAGCAGGCTCGGGCACCACCTTATCGTCTACCAGGTCGGCAATAACATTAAACGCACGATCTCGTTGTGATGTGTAATTAACACTGTCATCGCGGAATTGCCTTTGCATGGCTGCCAGTTTAGCTGCATAAGGCTCAGGCGACATATCTTTGGGATTTCTTGGCGGAGGAGATTTCCGGAATGATTGCCCTTTGGATTTTAAACTATCTATAGAGATGCGAATGTGTTCTGCATCGGTATCGTATTGATCTCTCGATTCTTTTAGCCTGAAAACATCGTTATCACGTACACGTTTTTTCTCAGCCAACTCTGCTTTTATGGTACGCAACATATAGTTGTATTCGGGCAATTTATTCTCCGCTACTTTTTCGCCATTAATTTCCATCGATGCAATTTTGTCTCCAACCACTACAAAATGGTATTTGGTGCCCTTTTCATCCATCGCCCGGATGTCGTTGTTTGCCGGGTCAGCATCGCTGTTTTTAAATAGAACGCTGGTAAACCGTATGGAGGTGTCGGTCACAATAATGGCATGTTTCTCGCGTGCCCCTGGCATGCTGTCATTCATCCGCTGGCCTTCGGGCAGGCGGTGCATCGAGACAGTCATATTTTTGGTAATTACCTTCCCCGACTTACCCCTGAATTTCACAATCAAATTCTTAATAACCGTGTTGTCTTTTGAGATGGTCGTAAAGGCCGATAACAAGACCAACCCAGCTGCCAATACAACCTTTTCAGCAATGCTTAACCGTTTATTTTCCTGGCTCACCATACGTTTTAGTCGATCGCGCAATTGATTGCCACTTCCTATACTCATGGCAAAAGATACCTTGCTGTTATCCTCATAACCAAATGAAAGTAATGCCTCAAGATAGTTGGCTTTACGGTTCATGCGGCTTAATACAATATCATCGCAGCACGCTTCACGTTCAGCACGGATCAATGACGATAGCCATAACAAACCCGGGTTAAAGAAAAACATAGTTTCTACAATCCCCTGTAAAATATTTACCAGGTAATCGCGACGGCGGATGTGTGCCAGTTCGTGCCACAAAATGCTTTCTAATTGCTCGGGCGATAGTTGCAGTATGATACCCATTGGCAATAAGATCATCGGTTTTAGCCAGCCCACGGCAACCGGCACCTTAACCAACTCAGATTGCACCAGGCGGACAACCTGCCTGATGCCTATCTGACCGGCAAACATCTCAATCTTATGTTTAAATTCTTCGGATACCTCGTGAACCCGGTAATTCCTTATCCGCTGGATATATAATAGTCCCCCTGCCATTTTCAGGCTTTTCAGTACGAAAAATAGCAGCCAGACCATAAATATTATATTCGAATACTCATTCAGGAACATTACCGTCCTGCCAATAAGGCTTATGTGCGGCGTGGTAGCCGGAACAATAATAGAAAGATTACCCGGCGCGTGTATGATCTGCCTCGCATGGAAAGTTCCCTGCTCAACTACGGGCGTCCGCATTTCAAGGCAAAAGGTCACGTATACCGACAATGCGAACAGCATCAGGACGCCGCAAAGCAAATTGTAGCGTAACGCGGCGTCCGACTTCCTGGTGATGGTGATCACGAGGCCCGAAAGCAGCGCGATGGCCAATCCTATCCATAGCGAGTGGATCAGTGTCCAGCAAATTGCATGGATAGTGTGATCCGATATATACGGTGTCCAGAATGAGCTTTTCATATCCTTATGGTTTTTTGTCGATCTTTTTGATCAGTTCTTTAAACTCTTCCATTTCCTCGGGCGATATTTTTTTATTGCCCAGTAATTGCATCATCAGACTACTTGCCGAGCCGTTGAACAGGTTGTCAACCACGCGGTCGAGTATGAACCCTTTGGTTTTCCCTTCCTCAACTGCCGCCTGGTAAACGTGTGTCATCTGGCTGGCATCTTTGGTCAGAAATCCCTTTTCTAGCATAATCAGCATCAGCTTTTGCGTCGACATATAATTTACCTCACGTTTCTGTTCATTGAGCTTATCATTCACAAACCGTACTGACGAAGGTCCGTACTGCCATAACACCTGCAGTATTTCGAGTTCTGATTTGGTAGGCTCTGTTGATATGCTTTTATCCTTTTTAGATGATCTCATAATCAAACATAAGAAAAAATTCTTATGTTTCAAATATTTCCATTCGGATAATTTGTAACATATTAATAATCAAATAAATAAAATAAGAAAAGTTTCTTACCATTGGATAGAAGTGATATAATGAGGTAAAATACCCAGGAAAAACCAAGAGAATTATTTATTGTAACGGGTCATTGTAAGTTCTGTACCGATCGAAACAAAACTTTTGATCATTTCGATGGAGCGATCTATCAGGGCTGGCAGTTCGGGGAGTTCGTCATCATCAAAACCGCTCAACACATAATCTACCTGTTTGCCTTTGGGAAAATTATCGCTTACTCCAAAACGTAAACGTGCATAATTGTTATGGCCGAGCGTATATTCGATATTTTTTAGTCCGTTATGACCGGCAGCACTTCCTTTGGGTTTTAAGCGTAGAGTGCCCAATGGCAATGCAATGTCATCGACTATCACCAGCACATTTTCAATAGGGATTTTCAACTCCTTCATCCAGTAATTGAGTGATTTGCCGCTCAGGTTCATGTAGGTACTTGGCTTAATGAGGTAAAGCATACGGCCTTTGTAAGATACTTCGGTATAATAACCCAGACGCATGTTGTAGAATTTGGCATTTTCCTGCTTAGCCAGTTCATCCAGTACCATAAAGCCGATGTTATGCCGGGTATCTGCATACTCCTGCCCAATATTACCTAAACCAACTATCAGATATTTCATATTATTAGTCAATGGTCAATGGTCAATAGTCAATAGCAGTTATAACTCGCCAAACTATCTTCCAGGACTAATTTTTTGCGAAGATATTGTTTTCAAACAAAAACAGCGATAAGTATAAACTTATCGCTGTTAATCAGGTAATCACACCCCAATCGGTGTAATCCTTTAATTATTTTTTACCTGCAGCAGCGTCCTGTTCAGCCTGACGCAATGCACGCGAAGTAGTTACAGATACGATAGTATCTTCTTTGGCATTAGTAATAGTTAGTTTCTCCAATTTCAGATCGCTAACACGTACTGATTTACCAACTTCCAAACCTTCGATGCTCACGTCGATATTGTCTAAGTGATCTTTTGGAAGAGCTTTGATACGCAGTTTACGTAATTTCTGAACCAGTTTACCACCCATTTTAACACCTGGAGAAGTTCCGGTTAAACGGATTGGGATTTCAATGGCAATAGGTTTCTTCTCATCCAGTTCCAAAAAGTCAACGTGCAGGATCTGCTCGGTTAACGGATGGAATTGAATGTCCTGGATGATAGCCTGTGATTTAACACTTCCTACGGTAATGTCGATGAAATGAACAACCGGAGTATAAACTACGGGTTTCAAATCAGCTGCGGACACTGCAAAGTGGGTTTGGGTTTTCCCACCGTAAAGTACTGCAGGCACTAAGCCTTCATAACGCAGTTCTTTAGCGTCGCGTTTCCCTACGTTCTCTCTTGGAGAACCGCTAATAGCAATTGATTTCATTTTTTTTTATTTGTTTATTTATTTAAAGTCCATGGTCGATAGTCTATAGACCATGGTGTTATTTATGCATTTCAAATAAAATCTATGGACTATTGACCATAGACTATGGACTAAATTAATCCACTTTAAACAACTGGCTGATCGATCCGTGCTCGTTCACATTCAGGATCGCTTTTGCAAACAGATCAGCAGTTGACAGCACCTTTATTTTATTGCTTGGATACTTAAGCGGTATCGTATCTGTCACGATCAGTTCCGCCAGTACCGACTTTTCAATCGTTTCATACGCATTACCTGATAATACAGGATGTGTACAAACAGCTCTTACGCTACGTGCGCCACGCTCCATGATCAACCCGGCTGCTTTTGCCAATGTACCGGCCGTATCACAAATATCATCTATCAGCACAATGTCCTGGTCGGTTACATCACCTATCAGGGTCATTGATTCGATCTCATTAGCACGTTTACGGCGTTTATCGCAAATCACCACCTCAGCATTAAAAAACTTGGCAAAGCTGCGTGCTCTGTACGATCCGCCCATATCAGGAGAAGCTATCGTTAAGCTTTCTAAACCAAGGCTCTTGATATAAGGCACAAAAATGATGGATGCATCCAGGTGATCAACAGGGATATCAAAAAAGCCCTGTATCTGCGCTGCGTGCAGGTCCATCGTCATAATACGGTTAATGCCTGCTGCTACTAACAGGTTAGCTACCAGCTTTGAGCCTATCGCCACACGGGGCCTGTCTTTCCTGTCCTGGCGGGCCAAACCGAAATATGGTATAACCGCGGTTACATAATGCGCCGATGCACGACGTGCGGCATCGATCATCATCAGCAACTCCATCAGGTTATCTGTAGGGGGGCAAGTTGACTGTATTAAAAACACATCGCAACCGCGTACCGTTTCATTAAAGTGAGGCTGAAATTCGCCATCACTAAACCGTGATACCGCAATATCACCCAACTCTTTGCCATAAGCTTCAGCAATTTTTGCCGCAAGCTCGATTGTTCCTGAACCGGCAAATAGTTTAATTGGGTTAAATTGTAAAGGCATCTATCTTTTGATTTCGGATTTACTTACCTGATTAAAAACAATTCGGATTTCAAATTATCAACCGGAAAAATCCGAAATTGAACATTCGAAATCCGAAATTCTTATGTTGCCCGACCAGGATTCGAACCTAGACAAACGGTACCAAAAACCGTCGTACTACCATTATACTATCAGGCAATCTCCATTCAGTTTGTTGCCACCCCGAAAAGGAATGCAAATATAGGACGTTTTTTTTGTTCTCAAAAACTTTTTGTAAAAAGTGTAAAACAACGTTTTTTTAACAAAAATTTAATCAACCAAATAAAACTATCAAAAATAAATATTGTTTTTAACTGCAATTAACCATAGATATTAACCCATAAATTTTAAGGCGATGAGTACTCACGTGGAAACAATGAATGCACAGGAAGTTGCAAACAGGCTTGTACAGCTATGCCGCGAAGGCAAAAACATTGATGCTACCAATGAATTGTATGACGATAACATTGTTAGTATTGAACCAGAAGGTTCACCAATGGCAGGAAAAACAATTGGGAAAGATGCCGTCTTAGAGAGCACAAATCGTTGGTATAGTTCCGTTGAACAATTACACAGCGCTCATGTTTCGGACCCTATTGTAAGCGGTAACTTTTTTGCCTGCACTATGGATTTTGATATAACTTTTAAAGAACAAGGCAGAACTACAATGGACGAATTGTGCGTATATGAGGTCAAAGACGGGAGAATTGCAACCTCACAATTTTTTTACAATACGGGTAAGTAATTATTGACTAAAAAATAAAAATATATTTAAGGGGCACTGCCCCCTTTTTGTTATATAGAGGGAGCCGAGAAAACCCTTTTGCCTTTATCCTTTCACCTCTATTTAATCCTCTATCACCACACCCATCGAACAGAATTTATCTATCCGTTCGGTTACCAGTTCGTCTACCTTCTTGTTTTGAAGCTCTTTCAGATCTTTTAAAAGATGTTTTTTTAATATAGTTGCCATTGCAACAGGGTCCTGGTGCGCACCGCCGATAGGTTCTTTTATCACACCGTCTATCAGCTTATTTTTAAACATCTCATAAGAGGTCAGCTTTAAAACTTCGGCAGCTTTTTCTTTGTTTTCCCAGGTTTTCCAAAGGATGGTAGAGCAGTTTTCTGGAGAGATCACCGAATACCACGAATTTTCTAACATTAATACCTTATCACCTATTGCCAGTCCCAAAGCACCACCAGACGCGCCCTCGCCAATGATCACACAAATAACCGGTACTTTCAGCACAGCCATTTCCAGCAAATTCCGGGCAATGGCTTCACCTTGTCCGCGTTCCTCAGCCTCAAGGCCAGGGAATGCTCCCGGTGTATCGATCAGGGTAATAACAGGCTTGTTAAATTTTTCAGCAAGTTTC
>DATHLW010000655.1:0-3804 GCA_035487675.1 Mucilaginibacter sp.
TCCGTTTGCGCGACGAAAACAACCGTCTGCAAATCGCATTAGCAAAAGCGGAGGAACGTGCTTCGGGTTTGATACTGGAGCGTGATAAAGCCGATAAATTACTGCAGGATGAACGTGTACGGTATGACCTGGCTGTTGCTAATCTGAACTCGGAATTGCTTGCAGAAAAGAACCGTATGGCTAAAGCGGAGGAAGCTTTTAAGGCACAAAGAGAGCGGTTGTCCGAGCAAGAAAGATCCATACAGGAAATACAACAAAAATTTCAGCTTGAGTTCCAAAATATTGCCAATAAATTGCTGGACGAAAAATCTCAAAAGTTTGTCGAAACCAATAAAACACATCTTGATATCTTACTTAATCCGCTAAAAGAAAATATCAAAGCTTTCGAGGAAAAGGTTGACAAGGTGTATAATATGGAAGCCGCTGAAAGGAACACGCTGAAAGGTGTTATATCCCAGCTGATGGAATTGAATAAGCTGATCAGCAGTGAGGCGCAAAATCTGACCAAAGCCTTAAAAGGCGACAGCAAAAAGCAAGGTAACTGGGGCGAAGTAATCCTGGAACGGGTACTGGAGCGCTCAGGCTTGGTTAAAGACCGCGAATATCGTCTGCAAGCCAGTTTAATAGCCGCTGATGGCAGTCGCCTTCAACCAGATGTCATCATCGACCTGCCGGATGAAAAACACCTTATCATCGATTCCAAAGTTTCCCTGGTTGCTTATGAGCGACTGGTTAACGCGGAAAGCGAAGATGATCGCAAGCTTTTTTCAAAAGCTCATGTGGAATCGATCAGGAACCATGTGAACGGGTTGTCTGCCAAAAATTATCACGACCTGTACCAAATCAATTCACCCGATTTTGTGCTTCTTTTTATCCCGATAGAATCATCCTTTAGTTTTGCCGTGCAACTGGATGCCGAGCTGTTTAGCGACGCCTGGGAAAAACGGGTGGTGATTGTGAGCCCATCCACCTTGCTGGCTACTTTGCGCACCATTTCGAGTATATGGAAACAGGAGCGCCAAAACCGGAACGTGCTCGAAATTGCCCGCTTAAGCGGCGCTATGTATGATAAATTCGTGGGCTTTGTAGGCGATATGGAAAATATCGGCAAAAACATTAAGCAAAGCCAGGCTGCTTATGACAGCGCCATCAATAAACTGACCGAAGGTAACGGTAACCTCACCAAAACTGCCGAAAAAATAAAGGGCCTCGGTGCCAAGGCCAATAAACAATTGGATCAGAAGTTTATTGAGGGGGAATAACCTTTAATCTTCTAAAGCGAAATAAACGTTCAAACTTATTGCGAATAACAGCAAAAAAGCACAGACAACCCTAATAATTACTTCGCGATTGAGCTTATTTTTGTTTGATGGGTTGAGGATGTTTTTGCTCTACCAGTCATGGTCATATTTTCTACTTTAATTTGATAACTTAAATCAAAATTGCTGCTCATACTTGTTGGAAAATTTTGTTCAATACTATAAATTAATTTGCCATCTCCTTTGCCCGTTCCTTTTCCAGTCATAGTAACCGAATCCTTTTTTGTTGCCATATCAAAACTCATTGATTGATCTAAATCAAAAAAAGCAGAATTATTTTCAATAGTAGTAAGTCGGTAAATTATTTTAATAGCAAACTGCATATTTATTCCTGATATAGGCAAATTAAATGGAACTTCCTGAGTAAATGTTTCTCCAATATTTAATGGTTTTTCTGGAAAATGCATTTGATTAACCATATTATTTATAGCAGAAGTAAGTGATGCCTTTAAGTTTTCATCTAAAGCTTTACCTGACATTGAATCTAAATGCATTTTTCCTGCTGAAGTGCATTCACCATATATTGTTTGACCAATTAAAGGGCTTGGTGCTGCTGTTGTTTCTTTACCATTCAAAGTTTTTTTTGTCGCTAGATCAGCATAGTTCAAAGTTATAGGGAAAGTACTTCCAGGTTTTAATGCACCAGTTTTTATATTAACACCAACTGTGGTTACACTTGTCATTATCATTGGCAATTTTATTCCCTTAGCCTTAATTTTCTCCATTTCTTTTTCATCCCCCGAAATATTCATTTCAGCGTTCATATTAGTCGTAATGTTTGTTTCATATGAATGTTCAGGAAGATACTTTATTTTAAAAACGACTCCTGTTTGAGCCCTCAGATAGCTAAAAAATAAACACGCTATAAGAAGTAAGAAAGGTCTTTTTATGTGCATGGGTTTAGGATATAAAATTTATGATATAAAATTGCAGGTCAAAATACATAATTTATAAATTAACCAATATGACTAATGAAGAGAAAACTATGATTTAATTTATCGTACTATCATATTTTGACGTAATTACAGCAGTACCATCCACATTTATTTTAGGCGATATTACCTTAATTTTCATACTTATATTTCCCTCTTTTGATAGCGGAAAACTATCCTTTATACTATAAACCATTTTGCCGGTACCTGTTCCGCTCATATCGACAGATATGTCCTTCATCTGGAAATTTAATTTAAAATTAGGAGTCAAATCAAAAAATGCTTTCCCATCCGAAATGCGCACCAGCTTGTAAATGATGCCGGCATCAATATTTATATTATGGCCATCCTTATCCAAAGGTATGGTCATTGGCGCACCCTGGGTAAAAGAATCGCCTGGTTTTAATGGCTTATCCGGAAACTGAATTTGCTTTTGAAGTATATTCATCATTTGCTGCATCTTATTTTCAGCTGTGTCAGCCACTGCTTTTCCGTCAGCCGAATCGATCTTTAATGTCCAGTCCTGGCTTACATGCCCCGATAATTTTATATCTTTTTCAGTAGCTTTCGGCGGGATAGGCATTTGTTTTCCATTAGCATTAACTGAAATATTATTGAGTTTATAATCTATATTCACAGGCATTGAATTATCTGCCCCTAAAGCGCCTGTTTTCAAAAAACCACCCAAAGCAATCGACAGGTTAGCGTTTACCGGTTGTGTTATCCCTTGTGATTTCAGTTTATCTATAATTTGCTGATCACCTGTGACGGTAACGTTGAATTTCACATCCGCACTAATCGTCGACTGGTAGTTGTGATTAGGTAAGTATTTTATTTTAAATACTACGCCTTGCTGCGCCCTAAGCTGAGTTAAACTTAAACACAGGAATACTAATAGATAAATTTTTTTCATAAGTATAATTTTTTATTAAATCTTATTAAATAAATAAAAATAATCAACTTTTAAAAGCATTCCATCCCTGCGCTTTCAGCGTATGCACTAACCCGGATTTTGTTACCAGGTTACAACCAGCAGATGGTTCAGTTATATGCCCAATCACCGAAATATCCATCAGGAGCTTTATTTTCTCATAATCAGTTTGCTTTATAGTGAACAATAATTCATAATCTTCACCGCCACTCAACGCACAAACTGTCGGATCAAGATTAAATTCCCTGGCTGTTTCATAAGTCATCGGATCAAGCGGAATTTTATCTTCATAAATATTGCAACCCTTATTACTTTGTTTGCAAATATGTAATATCTCAGACGCTAACCCGTCCGATATATCGATCATTGCTGTCGGTTTTATTTTTATATCCTTCAGTAATTCAACAATATCTTTTCTCGCTTCTGGTTTTAGCTGACGCTCGATGATATAATCTTTTCCTTCCAGGTCAGGCTGAATATTAGGGTTTTCAATATAAACCAATTTTTCACGTTCCAGTAATTGCAATCCTATATAAGCGCCACCCAAATCGCCCGATACACATATCAAATCTCCATCGTTAGCAGTATTCCGGTAGGTGATGTCCTTTTCATCAGCATAACC
>DATHLW010000656.1:0-8842 GCA_035487675.1 Mucilaginibacter sp.
TACGGCATTGTCAGTCGTCAGCTCATTTATAAGCAAGCTTTGCTAAAGGAAGCTGAGAAACTCGCAGCGACCAGCGTTATTTCTAAAAAAGAAGATATCTACTACCTCACCTTTCAGGAATTTCGCGAATTAGTACGCACAAGAAAGCTGGATCATACGATCATCACCAAACGAAAAGATGAACACAGATTCAATGAGAAACTAACCCCGCCGCGTGTGATCACGTCTGACGGAGAAATCATTACAGGTGCATACAAACGGGAAAATCTGCCGGCCGAAGCTATTGCGGGTCTGGCTGTTTCTTCGGGAATTGCAGAGGGGCGGGCACGTGTCATATTAAACATGGAAGATGCTGACCTGGAAGATGGGGATATATTAGTCACCTCCTTTACTGACCCCAGCTGGACACCATTGTTTGTATCCATAAAAGGCCTGGTCACCGAAGTTGGCGGACTGATGACCCATGGAGCAGTTATCGCACGAGAATATGGCTTACCGGCAGTTGTCGGAGTGGAGAATGCTACCAGGCTGATCAAAGACAGACAGAGAATCCGGGTGAATGGAACGGACGGATATGTAGAAATACTATAAATTGAGCTGTTTTCTTTTTCACAGAGAAATATTTTACAACACAAGAAAGCCTGCGAATTCAATATTTGCAGGCTTCTTTTTTAAAAATTGTTTATGGTATTAAGGGTGAACAGAGCTTGCTATTAATGTAACTGCTGTCTGTGCCAATAATTTACCGGTAACTTTAGCACCAGTATTTAGGGAGATGAGTGTTTTACTCAAAATAACTCCGCTAAAATTAACGGTAGTGCCAAGAGTAGCTTTTCCGGTTACAACCCAGAAAACATTTTTTGCTAATGCACCACCCCTTAAAGTAATAATAGCGCCATTATTTACGGTAAGATTTTGTGCGATCTGGAATACCCATACATCATCTGCCGCACCGTTTAATGTAACACCAACGTTGGAAATTAAAAGCCCGGTGCTCCATTTGTATACGCCCGGTGCCAATGTCCTTCCACTGATATTTCCAGCGTAGAGATTTACAATTGGGGCCGGGAACTTTAAGCCATTTGCTGTTGTGAATGCGGTTTGCATGTCGTTTACAGCTGTGGTCATTTTAGACGGAGTAGGAAAAGCATAGTTAGCCGCGTAAACTTTTCCGGTTACGATAGGCGTATGGGAAAACTGTCTGCTGGCATCCATTATTAAGCCAAATCCAGTAATTGCAGTCGCGGCTATAGGGCTCACTCCTATATCACCCAGAATTGAAGTAGTACCGGTCGTTGAAATTCCGGTTTTCGTTAAAATTGTAAAATTACCTGCTGTTCCAAGTTTTACCGGTGCAAAATCAACATCCGTGCTCGCGGCAGCGGCGGCCATTGAGGTTGCTGCCATGTTTGATGACAATGACGAGCCTGGTGCAGGGGTTGAACTTTCCTTACTGCATCCTGCTGTAAAGACAATAAGGAATAATGCCAGGGACCAAATGGTACTTGATGACTTAAAATAGCCCCGGGTTTGACACTCTTGCGTACTATTTTTAATAAAATTACTCATGATTAATAATTTAAAGAACGGTGAATTTTGAAGTCTTAGCTTCTGTATACATGGCACCTTTGCAAAGCGGGTGCCGATATTAATAAGTGTTTGATGATACCAACATTTATATCTGCATTTTATTTGTCTCTCTTACTATCAAAACACCCTTAGCCCTATGACGAGGCATGTTATTTAATGAAATATATTTTAATTTGAATAAATAAAATTGATAATTAGTTAAGAAGCACACATTGAATTTAAAAAGGAATTACGGTTAGTTTAAAGGACTATATTGTAGTCTGTTAACTAAAAATGGACTAACAGTAATTTTAAATGCTGATCTGTTGGTTTCTTTATTGAGGCTGGGAAAATAAAATCTACCTGAAAATTCATATTGATCTGCATAGTAAGGGGTTTCAAATGCATACAAAGATTTAGCTGAATTAAAAAAACAAAGTAATTGAACTGAAGGTTAATCTTTTATGCTTAAATATTTTGTGGGCTGCATTCAAAAATTCAACTCAAAGCAACAACGTACTATAAATGCAGATGCAAAACAAAATTACACCGGTCTGATTCTCCTGTTTGTTGCCTTCAAAATTGGGTTAAACCTATTTGCAATGGCACATTTTGGCTTTCAACGTGATGAACTTTTATATATTACATTGGGCGATCACCTTGACTGGGGTTTTAAAGAAGTACCGCCTTTTATCGCTTTGGTTGCAAAATTAAGCGGTACACTTTTCGGAAACACATTATTCGCCGCACGTATATTTAGTACTATCTTCAGCGGGCTGATCGTATGGTTCACAGGAAAAATTGTTGTGGAATTTAGTGGCAAAAAATTTGCTATCGCCCTGGCATGCCTGGCAGTAATATTCTCACCTGCATTTGCAGCAAGTGGTTATCTTTTTGAACCGGTCGTTTTTGATCAACTGTGGTGGGTATTGATTGTATACTTACTCCTCAGGTATTTAAATACTTCCCGGTATAGCTATTTATATTTTATCGGAATAGTCATCGGCATCGGTCTCCTGACCAAATTCAGTATCTTATTTTTTGTTATATCCATAATCGCTGGATTATTAATTACTAAAGAGCGTAAAATTTTATGGAACCGGTATATGCTGAGTGTTATTTTAATACCATTTGCTCTATTTTTTCCAAATATGATATGGGAAATCAAGCACCATCTGCCTTTGCTAACCCAAATGAAAGAGTTAAGGTCTGAGCAACTGATTTCTATAACCCCGGCAGGTTTTTTCATTCAGCAATTAATTATCAATGGCGTTGCTTTGTTTTTATCGCTATCAGGACTGGGCTTTTTATTGCTTGCTCCTAACATGCGAAGATTTCAATTTCTTGGATTTGCTTATTTATTTACCTTTTTCTTTTTAATGGCATTAAGCGGTAAAAACTATTATATATTGGGCGCCTATCCTATGCTTTTTGCAGCTGGGGCATGTGGCTTGGAAAAGTGGTTGCAAAAATCGTATGCACTTCGTAGTGCGGTGCTTGTCGCTCTTACACTGCCCAATTTGCTCTTATTACCGTTATTTCTTCCGGTTTTTCCATTAGACCGAACGATAGCAATGTTTAATTCAGTCTATAAAAATCTCCCTTTTTTGGCGTTTGAGGCCAGGTGGGACGATCAGCAACTGCATCCGGTCCCGCAAAATTATGGGGTCATGTTTGGCTGGGACGAGATGGCAGAAAAAGTGGCCGTTGCTTATGGGGATCTTTCCGTTGAACAGCAAAAACACACCATAATCTATGCTTATAACTACGGCGAAGCAAGTTCGTTGCACTTTTATGGAAAGCAGTATCACTTGCCCGAGGTGATATGCCTGAACAGCAGTTTTTCACTTTGGGCACCACCTAAATTGAATGCTGATTATATCATTTTTATTGATGATAAGAGCGGGGAAAATATCAGAAAGCTTCTGCCTGATATGGAAAGCTGTCGCAAGGTAAGTGAAATTGAAAATCCGCTGGCTATTGAAAAGGGCACCGGAGTTTTTCTTCTGGTGCATCCTAAGCCGGTTTTCTATACTGATTACCAAAGAGAACTTGCTCAAACGAAACTTCAATAAAATTTCAACTGTGCTTCGTCCCTGCCAATGGCTATTTTATTCATCAATTCGCATAAGAAGAAAAGCTAAAGAGTACCCTTACAGTTTTGATCGATTCGGGCCAAATATTTATCCTTATGTAGCGACAATATTAGCGCCACATGTTTTTTAAAACCTTCGACTGCTATATTTTATATTTAATTAAATGTAGTTGGAGAAAGTAAATTTATGAAATTGTAATTTCCCGGATCGATCTTAGTTTCGTTACGAGGGATAATCAAAAGATTGGTTTTTGGACGATTTACAGTTAATCAAGTGGATATCATTTGAGCCTAAGGCATATTAGTATTTCTAAAAATGGGTTAAAACACGGTATAAATTGACCGAAACATATGTTAGATTTGTTAAAAGGGCCTAAATTACGGTCATCGTTAATGCCACAAAAAGAGATCGAACGTTTGCAAGCTGTCCATCGTTTCTTAAACCTTGAAATTAATGAGACAGGAGAATTGCAGGAAATTGTAGAATTAGCTTCGGAGCTTTGCGAAACGCCTATTGCCCTAATTACATTGATTGATGAGGATACGCAGTATTTCAAATTCAAAGTAGGAATAGATTTGGATCAGAATATACGGGAAGATACATTTTGTGCGTATCTGATCAACGGAGATAACCCAATGGTTGTTGAAGATGCGATGCTTGATGATCGCTTTGCGAATAGCCGGTATGTAGCCGGTATTCCTTATGTCCGTTTTTATGCGGGTGCCCCGCTTATCACACATGACGGCCATACCCTGGGCAGCTTATGTGTATTGGATGTAAATCCAAGGCAAATATCGTATGCCCAACAGCATTTACTTAAAGCTCTGTCCAAACGGGTAATCCAAATTATGGAGTTTAATTTCAGCCTCCACATTGTAAAAAAACAATTTTTGCAGTCAGAAATGAAACTTAAATCATTTTTTGAAAGCGCCGGCGTATGCCATTTGCTGATCGGTAAGGAGATGGAAGTGATTGCTTTTAATAAAACGATGGCTGATTTTTTAGAAAGAGTGCATCATATTCAGCTGTATGCAGGAATAAAAATAGACCAGGTATTTAAAGGCAGGCAGCTGGATAGTTTTCTTGATGAATATATGCAGGCGTTAAACGGGGTTCCATTAAGATATGAAAGAAAAGTTAACTACACAGATGAAGCCATCTGGTGGTATGTGACGTTTGAGCCCGCCTATAATCCGCAAGGAGAAATCATAGGCGCTTCCTACAATGCCATTGATATAAGTGAACGGAAGCATAACGAAGATCAAATTATGACACAGAACGAATCTCTTATCAACATAGCTTATATACAGTCGCATGAATTGCGCAAGCCCGTTGCTTCCATATTAGGATTGATGAACCTATTTAAATTGAACGGGTACAAATCAACCAAAGAAGAGTTAATAGTGATGGAGAGTGCCGCTAAAGAACTGGATAATAAAATTCGCACCATTGTTAATTTCACTGAATTATAAATACATCTAAATAATTACAAAAAAACAGGTCTGGCCTTTTGAAGTTGTTGTGGCAATTAAATTATATGATTAAGCCGCTAACTGCTTTTCGATCCTTTCAAGGAGCATATCAATGTCAAATGGTTTACCTAAAAAATCGTTAGGTGCACCTGGCAAATCAAGCAATTGTTTAAGGTCATGAGTTCCTGAAATCAGGATAACCGGCAGAAAATAAGTCAATTGATTTAGCTTTATGTCTTTGCAGATCGCACGGCCATCCATACCGGCAAGCATTACGTCCAATAATATGAGGTCTGGCCGAAAAGCTTCAATATCTTCAAATACTGTATCACCACAGCTTAATGTCTTAACTTCATAACCGTTCTCGGTTAAAAGCAAGGCAAGAATTGTCAGGATATCAATATCATCGTCTATAACTAGTATTTTTTTCTCCATAAGATAATAATATACTGAGTTCACCTGCCCCTCTGTTTCAGATATAGCATCAAATTTTTAATCACTTAACCCCTTTTGCGTAAATATGTTTCACGCTAATTTAAAAATGCGGTAACAACTGGTTGTTCGGTCTCGATTTTCAGATATATTTTAAATATACTTCCAACACCAGGCCGGCTCTCCACAATGATATTACCTCCTGCGGCGTTCACTATTTTTTTTGCAAGGTATAAACCGATACCATGGCCTTCAACATCCTGGCTTAACCTGCCATACATATCAAAAATCTTGTCTATGCCTCCCTTCGGTATGCCTTTGCCATTATCCTGAACAGATAAAACTATATTTTCCCCATCTTTTTGGGTATGAATGGTAATTACAGGACTTTCGGCCCGTTTAAACTTTATCGCGTTCGAAACCAGGTTATACATTATGCTTCTCAGGTTCTTTTTTGAAAAGAGTATCTGTTTTACCTCCAGTTTCCGGTGAATAACCGCGTGCGCATCCTTGATCTTATTTTCCAAACTCCATTCTATATTGTTAATGATCTCGTCGATATCAACCATTTCCATTGCAACCATATCATTTTCTACTTTGGCTATTGTGGCTATGTCGGTAATAAGTACACGGAATTTCTTTATTGAAGAGTTGATAATTTTCAGAAAATCGTTCACTTTTTCGTTCGACAAGGCTATCTTGTTCATTATTTCAATACTCGTTTCAATATTACCCAGCGGGGCCAACAGGTCGTGTGATGCTGCATGAATAAAATGGTCAAGGTCTGCGTTGATACGCTGCAGTGTTTTATTCTTCTTTTCGATCACAACTTGTGAAATTTTCAGCTCGGTAATATCATTAAAAGTGATGATTGCGCCGCTGTTTTTGTTATCTAGCAACTGAACATAAGGCATGATCATCATCTGGTACCATTTTCCGTTGTTTGTTTCAATTTCCCTGGAGATAACGATCCCATCTGAAAGCACCCGTTTAGCATCTGCTATGATCGTTTCAAATTTGATGTTAGTGGAGATGTTGCTGAGCGGCCTGCCAATATCAGTTTCCAAAAGGTTTATCTGGTTTACAGCAGCGGGCGAAAACTTCATTAATCTCAAATCATTATCAATAAAAAGCTGTCCGTTAACATTACTTCTGAAATAATTGTTCAGGTCGTCGTTTATTTCCAGCAGTTCTTTGTTTTTTAACTGATAGTCAGCATTAATGGTATGCAGTTCCTCGTTTACCGATTGCATTTCCTCGTTGGTACTTTGCATTTCTTCATTCGCCGAGATCAGTTCCTCATTAAACGATTGCATATTTTCATTAGAAGCATCAAGCCTTTCGTAAGAGGAATTAAGCTTTTCCTTTAGTTCTTTTATATCTTCTTCCAGGTTCTTTGTATACTGGTTCAGATATACACTTTCATCAAATATGATATCCTGCGATATTGGGGTGATTGTATTATCCGCGCTAAAAGTCACCATCAGCAGTTTTTGTTCACCCTTAACTTCTAACGGGCTCACTGATAAATTGACTTTGAGAATAGCCTGGCCCTGTTTGATTTTAACACCCTTGACTGTACCTTTTTGATTGGTTTTGAAAGCGCTTTTGCTCAGGGTATTTAATGCTATGGCAAGCGGCTTGGGCAATAGTTCAGTGATATCTGAAGTAAAATGTTTTTGAAGTAAATATTTTGTGGTATCTCCGTAAAACTTTAGAACCTTGTTATTTTCATCAATACAAACAGCAAGATAATCCATTTCATGGGCCAAACTTAAATTCATTGCTTCAGCCAAAGCATAGTTGGGGACTTTGGAAGTGTCTTCTGAAGAAAATAGTGAAGGGGTGTGTTTTATACCCAATAAATCCGGCAATGAAAACGCATCAAAGCTTATCCCACGTTTGGTTTCAAGGTTTTTATAGATCTTCCATTTTTTATTAACTACTTCCAGGCTCTTAATAATAGGCATAGGGTTTTCGCTGGACCCTAAAAACAAATACCCATCCATTTTAAGTCCGAAGAGCAGCATGCTGAATATTTTCTTTTGCAAAACAGATGTCATGTAGATCAACAGGTTACGGCAACTGATAAAATGCATGTTGCAGTATGGCGGGTTCTTGACAAGGTCGTGCTGTGCAAAAATGACCATCTTGCGGATAACAGCATTAACACGGTAACCGTCGTTCTCTTTTGAAAAATATTTTTCCAGTCTTTCAGGTGACACATCTTTTGAAATCCGCGTACTGTATAAACCCTTGCTTGCATGAATTAAAGCAGCATTGTCAATATCAGTGGCGAAAATTTTAACTACAGTATCTTCAAAACTACCCGTCAGCTGTTCAGCTATCAGTATAGCCATTGAATAAACTTCTTCCCCTGTTGCGCAACCCGCTACCCACACCTTTAACTCTTCACCATGACCAAGTTTTTTAAAAATGTCGGGCAATACCTGTTGCTGTATAAATTCAAAAGCCTCTTTATCCCTGAAAAAAGAGGTCACACTAATAAGGAACTCCTTTGCAAGGGCATCCACTTCCTCAGGGTTTACTTTAAGATAGTTGAGATAATTGGTGAGTAAAGTGAAGTTTCCATAAGATGCCCTTCTTTTGGTTCTTCTTAATATGGTGGATTGCTTATAGTCTGAAAAATCAAGGGGGGAGTTTTCTTTGATCAGGTCAATAATCACCTTTAAGTTCTTTTCATCATCCTCTTCATCGCTTATTAACGCGCCTGCGTTTTTTACGTAATCTTCAATCGCGGCTGGCATTAGTGCCGGTTCTAAAATAAAATCTACAAGGCCGGTAGCAATGGCGCTTGAGGGCATGCCCGCAAATGCTGTTGTAGCAGGGTTCCTGGCGATAACCATGCCACCTGCTTTTTTAATAGCCTTTATACCATCGGTGCCATCGTTGCCCAAACCGGAAAGGATGATCCCGATCGCCTTTTTTCCATAATCTGTAGCCAGGGAATTAAAAAATGTATTGATTGTTAAGTGAGGGCCTTTAATATGTTCTTTATCGGCCAAATACAAGGCACCATCTATTATCGTCATAAACTTGTCGTTCGGTATCAGATATACCTCATTGCAATTTACAACCATTCCATTTTCGGCTTCTTTTACTAAAAGCTTGCTGTGCCTGCCCAGCAGCTCCACCATCCTGCTTTTAAAGTCAGAGGATAGGTGCTGAATAATAATATAGGAAACGCCATCTAATGGCGTATGGTCAAAAAACGAATTGATCTCTTCCATTGCACCGGCGGATGCGCCAATG
>DATHLW010000657.1:0-2978 GCA_035487675.1 Mucilaginibacter sp.
ACGCACAATACATTTAAGCAAGATTTTCAGTCTGAAGAAGGCGAGATCATTGTTCGCGGGCATTGTGTTATGAAGGGCTACTGGGATAAACCTGAAGAAACCGCCAATGTGATTGACCCGGATGGATGGTTCCATACCGGCGACATAGGCCGCTTTTATAAAGGCAACCTGCAGATCACCGACAGGCTAAAAAATATGCTGGTAAATGCTTATGGCAAAAATATTTATCCTACACCTGTAGAGAATACTTACCTGAAAAGCTCAAGGATAGAACATGTATTTTTAGTGGGCGATAAACGGGAATACATCACTGCTATTATTGTACCGGCTAAAGAGGCAATGCAGGAAGCATTCGGCCTGACTGAAGAATTTTTTAACAACCCGGAATTATTTATAGAAGACCAGGAAATTGTCGACTGGATAGCCCAGGATATCAGACGTTTATCAAACGAATTGGCCAAGTTTGAAAGGATCAAAAATTTCAAGGTAAAACGCAACCCGTTCAGTATGGACGAGGGCGAGATCACCCCTACCATGAAAGCCAAACGCAAGGTTATCGAGAAAAAATACGCCGATGCTATTGATGAAATGTATTTACAGGAAGCAGAGGTGGATTGATCTTATCTAAGATTAGCTGTACTTCCGGATCATTGTCATCTAAGTTGTGTTAATTTCACAACATAAATACCCTATTTTCCAAACTCATATCTCAAATCTCACCTCTCAAATCTAAAAAAAAGCTATTTTTGCAGCCTTAATAAAAGCTATGAGTATTGCCCTATCCGAACAGGAAATTTTACGCCGCAAATCACTACAGGATCTACGCGATCTTGGTATCAACCCATACCCTGCTGAAGCATTTAATGTAACCGCTTTTGCGCAGGATATAATAGATAATTTTGAGAAAAATCCTGATACCTACAAAAGTGTAGTACTTGCAGGCCGTATCATGACACGTCGTATTATGGGCAGTGCCTCTTTTGCTGAGCTACAGGATTCAACCGGGCGTGTACAAGTTTATTTAAAGCGCGATGATATCTGCCCCGGTGAGGATAAAACACTGTATAATACGGTATTTAAGAAGCTGCTGGATATAGGCGATTATATTGGTGTGAAAGGTTATGTTTTCCTGACTCAAACCGGCGAAATATCTGTGCATGTTCAGGAGATCACGATTCTTTCCAAGTCGTTAAAACCATTGCCTATTGTTAAGCGTGATGAGGAAGGCAATATACATGATGGCTTTACAGATCCTGAGTTACGTTATCGCCAGCGTTATGTCGATCTGACTGTTAATCCTGAGTACAAGCAAATATTCATAAAGCGTTCAAAGGTGATCAGCTCTATGCGCGATTACTTTAATTCGCAGGGATGGATGGAGGTTGAAACCCCTATCCTGCAACCTGTACATGGTGGTGCGGCTGCAAGGCCTTTCAAAACGCATCATAATACTTTGGATATGCCGCTTTTCCTACGCATAGCTAATGAATTATACCTGAAAAGATTGATCGTGGCAGGCTTTGATGGTGTATATGAATTCGGAAAAATGTTCCGTAATGAGGGCATGGACCGTACGCACAACCCGGAGTTTACCTCTGTTGAAATATACGTTGCATATAAGGATTATATCTGGATGATGGAGATGGTGGAAGCTTGTTTGGAATATGTAACCCGGGTAGTGCATGGTATCCCTGTAGTTCAGGTGGGCGAAAATGAGATCAACTTTGCGGGCCCTTATACCAGGTTATCCATGTATGATTCGATCCTGAAATATACAGGGATAGATGTGTCAGCTATGGACGAAGCTGCTTTGCGTAAAACCTGTGCCGACCTGGGTATTGAAGTTGATGATACTATGGGCAAAGGCAAACTGATAGATGAGATATTCAGCGCAAAAGTAGAGGCCAACCTGATACAACCGACTTACGTCACTGATTATCCTATCGAAATGACCCCACTTGCCAAAAAGCACCGCAGCAAAGAAGGCCTGGTGGAGCGTTTTGAGTTGTTTGTAAACGGCAAGGAAATAGCAAACGCTTATTCAGAATTAAATGACCCCATTGATCAGCGCCAGCGTTTGGAAGAGCAATTGATACTGGCCGGCCGTGGGGATGAAGAGGCAATGGCGATGGATGACGATTTTTTACGCGCCCTGGAATATGGTATGCCGCCAACATCGGGTTTGGGTATAGGTATTGACCGATTGGTAATGTTACTAACCAATCAGCATACTATCCAGGAGGTACTGTTCTTCCCTCAAATGAGACCTGAGAAAAAAGCCAAAGTGGTTACTGCTGATGATTTTATTAAGATCGGTGTTCCGGCTGAATGGGTTCCTGTACTGAATAAAATGGGCTTCAACACGATTGAGGACCTGAAAGCCGCCAATCCAAACAAAGTTTTCAATGATTTAGGTGGTATGCGCAAAAAACTAAAGCTGGATATTACGATGCCTGCTAAAGAGATAGTGATGGCTTGGTTCGAATAACAATTTGAAGTTAACTATTGCAGTTGATTTCACTGCAAACTGACAACTGCTCACTGTAAACTGATTTTCGTTAACAATTTGTTAATGAAATCATAAACAAAATGGAACTTTTGTATGAATTTCTCTGTATAACTTTATAATTACACAAGTTATGCAAAAATTATGACTAACTCCATATTAGAAATTACTGAGAACGAATACCTGATAAAGCTTAACCGCAGCAATTTCGACCTGTCATTTATCAGAAGCCTATTGAAAATTGTTGAAGTAGCGAACCCATCTTCTGAGGATCAGATTATCCCTGAAAGGTATGTATCGCCGAGGCAGAGCAACTCGTCTGAGCCTGATTATTATAGCTTTATTGAAGAAAAATAGTAGAGACGCGATGCATCGCGTCTCTACTTGTATTAGAACTGACGGTATCCTCCACGGACCACTTGTTTATCCATTTGAGCAAGCTGCCCTTTCATCATCTTTATCTGGTCAGCAA
>DATHLW010000658.1:0-7017 GCA_035487675.1 Mucilaginibacter sp.
TTTTAGAACCAATAAGGAAAAAATATCTATCGACGATATAACTGCCGAAGTGGAATCTGTGAGAGCTCAAAGGCATGGCCGCTAAAGTATCCCGGATTATACTTGATACAAACCTTTGGATCAGTTTTCTGCTGTCAAAGGAATATTCAAAACTCGACAAGCTTCTGCTCAATAACAAAGTAAAACTACTATTTAGTGAAGAACTGTTAGAAGACTTTTTGATTGTGGTAAGGCGCCCTAAGCTAAAAAGAAACTTTGCCTATACGGATGTTCGGTCACTATTATCAATTATTAGCGAAGTAGCAGAGTTTGTTGATGTAAAAAGCAATGCAGGTATCCACAGAGATACAAAAGGCAATTTTCTGCTTTCGCTCGCATTGGATGGTAATGCCGACTTTTTAATTACCGGTGATAAAGACCTGCTTGTTTTGGAAAAGATTAATGATACCCTTATCATGACCATTCAGGAGTTCCTGTCACTCAAATAGCCGCTCTATGAAAACCCTCGATGACCTCCTCCTCCTCGGCGACCCGCGCCTGTACCAGGTATGCGACCCAGTATTACCAAGCGAACAACCCTTAGTTAAAGGTTGGGTAGCCGACATGCACAATGTAATGCAGCATATCAGGGAACGTTACGACTTTGGTCGTGCCATTGCCGCGCCGCAGTTAGGCGTTATGAAAAGGCTGATCTATATGAACATTGATCGCCCGGTGGTATTCATCAACCCCGTACTAAGCAACCTGAGCGACGAGAAATTTGAATTATGGGACGATTGCATGAGTTTCCCCAACCTGCTTGTGCGGGTGCTGCGGCATAAACAAATCACCATTGATTACCTCGACGAGCACTGGCAGCCGCAGCAATGGCATATGGAAGATGCCTTGTCTGAACTCCTTCAGCACGAGTATGATCACCTGGAAGGTATCCTGTGCACGATGAGGGCGGTGGATGAGAAAGCGTTTAAGTGGAGGATGTGAGATTTTATGCTGCTTCCAACTCCCCCACCGCCTGTTCAAGTGTCCACACTTGAACAGGCGGAGCGACAAGCAAACTATACAGGGCGTATAAGATTTCTCACCTGCCCCAGCACACTACCCACCTCTGTTGGTTAAATGACAGGATGGTTATTTATTGGTTCTCTTCTTTAACAATTTTTAACACCCTGCGTCTAACTACTTTGTTTAATACGTATATCTTAGCACAAAGCTGTTAGCTTATGAAGGCGTTCCTATTGTCTACCTTACTTTATTTCATTTCGATTGCTGCTTTTGGGCAAAGGGTAACCCTTAACGGCAAGGTAACCGATCAGAATGGCAAGCCTGTCCCATTTGCAAACGTGTATGTAAAAAATACCACTAACGGGGCATCAGCCAATGTGGAAGGCGATTATTCATTATCATTAAAACCCGGGCAATACGATCTGCAATTCAGAGCAGTTGGCTACAAGCAGGAAACCCGCAGCATCGATCTAAAGAATAGCACTACGCTCAATATCATCCTCTCCGCCGAAATTTACGAGCTAAAGAGCGTTAGCGTTAATGCAAGTGGCGAAGATCCGGCCTATGCTATTATCCGAAAGGCTATTAAAAAACGTAAGGCACACCTGAGCGAAGTAAAAGCCTACACCTGCGAGGTGTATATCAAGGGACTGCAAAAGTTATTGGCTGCACCTAAAAAGTTTATGGGTTTTGACATCCAGAAGGCAGGTAAAGAGATCGGTCTCGACTCCAACCGCCGGGGCATTGTTTACCTGTCGGAGTCGGAATCAAAATTAAGTTACCAATCCCCGGGGCAAATACACGAGGAGATGGTCTCTTCCAAATTTTCGGGTAGCAACCAGATGTTCAGCTTTAACCGCGCCAGCGATGCCAGGGTGAATTTTTATGAGAATTTTCAAAACTGGGGTGGATTGAGCAACCGCCCATTAGTATCCCCTGTTTCGGATAATGCCTTGTTTTATTACCGTTATAAGCTATTGGGAACTTCTACCGAAAATGGTGTGCTGATCAATAAAATAAAAGTCACCCCCAGACGTGCCCATGACCCTTGCTTTGATGGTGTGATCTACATTATGGATGATAGCTGGCGCATCTATGAGCTCGACCTGTACATTACCAGTCGTGCCAATATCAACTTTGCGGATACGCTGCGCATTAACCAGCAATTTATGCCGGTGGGTGATACTTGGATGCAATCAAGCAACAAGTTTGAGTTTAGCGGTGGTTTATTGGGTTTCAGGCTGAAAGGGTATTTCGTATCGGTTTATAAGGATTACGACCTGAACCCGGTATTTAAAAAGCACGAGTTTAACGAACTGCTGCACATCCCCCAAAAAGTTAACAAAAGCGACACGGATTACTGGAACAGGGAAAGGCCATTACCTTTAACCGAGGAAGAAAAGACAGACTACAAGAAAAAGGAAATATTAGCCAAAAAACGCGAGTCCAAACCTTACCTGGATTCACTGGACCGGGAGACCAACAAAGTAACATCCGGCGGCCTGATGCTGACCGGGGTGAATATCATCAACCGCTATAAAAGGGAATTTTACCATATCGATCCGCTTGCTACCTCGCTGTTGTTTAACACCGTTGAGGGGCCTGTGCTTAATTACGGTATGAGTTTCCGCAAACAGGCGGATTCCAATAGCAACAAGCACATTGCTTTTGGCGCCAATGTGCGTTATGGTTTTTCGGATTACCTGTTTTACGCGAAAGCCAACGCCACCCTGCCGGTGGGCGAATTTTATTTAAACCTTACCGGAGGCTCTGATGTAATAGATTTGAATGACCATGAGCCCATATCACCCCTGTTCAACTCCATTTATACCTTGTTTGAGCGGGAGAACTACCAGAAATTATATCAAAAGCAATTTGCTGCCGCGACGCTATCGGGGCGTATTACAGGCGGATGGCAGGCAAGTGCATCTGTTGAGTGGGCAAACCGCAAGTGGCTGCCAAATACTAACAGCTACAGCTTCTTCCATCCCGGTCATCACGAGTTTACCTCTAATAACCCACTGATACCGGATCAGGATGTACCCTTGTTCCCTGAGAACCAGTCGTTCAAAGTAAAACTGCGTACTACTTACGATTTCAGTAATAAATACGAGACCTACCCTTTTGGAAGGCGATATTTACCATCAAACTACCCAACCATAGGGCTGACCTTTACCAAAGGCTTTAAAAATATCTTCGGATCAGACGTGGATTACGACCTGCTGAGCGCCGATATCAGCAAGAAAGACATCAGTATGGGTGTGTACGGGCGCACTTCCTTTTTTGTGGGAGCGGGTAAATTCCTGAATGCCAATAGCCTCTACTTTCCCGACTATAAGCAGTTCAGCGGCAACCAGGTGTTGTTTTACCAAAATAACAGCAACAGTTTCTTATTGCTGGATTATTACCGCTTTAGCACCTACAAAGAATACATAGAGGGCCACATCGAGCATAATTTCTCCGGGTTTATCACCAACAAAATACCGCTCATCCGCAAGCTGAAGCTACAGGAGATCGTCGATTTTAATTACCTCACCACCCCTGAACTGCACAACTATTACGAATTGGGCTTTGGCCTGCAATACCTTACTTTCAGGGTGATGTATGGCACCTCGTTCAATAGCGGCAGCAATGTGAAGAATGCGGTAAGGATTGGGGTGAGTTTTTGAGTGGGTTGATAGTTGATGGTTCATAGTTCATGGTTTGGCACAGTTTACCATCGACTATGAACTATCGACTATCGACTATGAACCATGAACCATCAACTATGAACTATTAGCAGCTTGTTCTCATTTCTTCGTCAGTTTGTATCTCACGTGTGTTGTCAGGTCTGATGGTATTACTTCTGCAATTTCAATATCGTATTTGTCTTTGTCCATGCCGTCAAACAGCCGGATACCGCTTCCTAAAAAAACAGGGGCAATGTGAATAAAAAATTCGTCCACAAGCCCGGCATTGAGGTATTGTTGAATAGTATTGGCACCACCTTGTATCCTTATGTCCTTTCCTTTGGCTGATTGTCTTGCTTTTTCTAAGGCGCTTAGTATTCCGTCATTGATGAAATAAAAAGTTGTTGTGCCCTTTTGAACCCAGGGTTCCCGTTTTTCGTGTGTCAGCACATAAACATCTGCCTTGTATAAATCTTCTTTCCAATGCACTTCGCCTTCTTCAAACATTCGTTTTCCCATAATGTAAGCACCAGTTCTTGCAAACACATCATCAATTAATTTACTGTCTGCGCCGTATTCTTCACCGCCTTCCATATTGATGTTTTTCCAAAATGCTTTTTGTTTAAACATCCATAGGTGAATTTTTGGTGAAACGCCGCCCATTGGGTTGTCCGGGCTTCTGTTATCGCCTGCAAAAAAGCCATCAAGTGATATTCCGCTGTCAAAGATAATTTTGCTCATAATTTTTATGCATTTATGGTTTTTCAAAGTTAATTTTTAGCCTTGCTTTTCGAAATCGTTGAACCGAATTTATAAACAGGCAGCCTGGGACTACCGGCATCATTATCGGGTTTAAAACTTTAAACAGCGCGAGCCTTCAGGTGTTTTGTTCCGTTCTTTATTTTGTAACAGGCGGAGAGAACAGGAATGAAACACACGCGGCATGCCTGCGCCAGCACTGGGACGGAAAAAAACGTTTTGCGAATAAAGGCAATATTTTAATATTTTCGTAATACTACTCAAATTGAACATTTTACCAATTAAATGAATTAATTATGAAATTAAAACTGATTGTATTGTTTTTCCTTTTATCTGCTAGTTTTACTGCGTTTAGTCAAGAAAAGCAGAACATGACTGTTGTTGAAAAAGCCTTAATTAAAGTATCCGTCATGTACCCTTATGCCGAAGGTAAAACCTTTAATATGGAGTATTATGAAAGTAAGCACATGCCTATGGTAGCAGCGTTTTTAGGATCAAATTTGATTAAATACACCATTGAAAAAGGGCTTGCCAGTGGTATTCCTAACCAACCACTGCCTTTTATGGCTATTGGCACATTTTATGTAAAAAGCCTAAGCGGCTATCAAACGGCTATCGGGCCGCATAGAGACGCCATTCGTGCAGATTTTTCCAATTATACCAATATCAGTCCTGTCATTTTGGTGAGTGAGGTGGTAAAGTAAGGCGAACACCCTCTCCACGCGTCATTGCGAGGTACGAAGCAATCTCTACATAGGCAGGTCCGCTATGCAAGTCCTTCACCTTCTATCCGCTCTGTATAGCATAGAGATTGCCACGCTACGCTCGCAATGACGGTTTGATGTTCCGTCCGTCCGTTCCCTTGTAACAATCCAAGGCGGACGGCCCTCTCCGCGCGTCATTGCGAGGTACGAAGCAATCTCCCTTTATGCAAATCAATTAACGGTCATTCCTTAATGAGATCATCGTATAAGTCGAGCCAGGTTGGATTGATGGAATTAATCAGTTTCACCTTACTTTTTTTATTACCGCCTTTCAATGCCTTCTCTGTAGCTATCGCTTCTTCTATACGTGAATAAAATTCATAATATACAAGCTTATCACAATTGTATTTTGCTGCAAAGCTACCCGGATAAGTTTTATTCTTATGGTCCCAAACACGGCCAATAAGATCGGATGTAACTCCAACATAAAGCACATTATGATATTTATTCGTCATAATATAAACGCATCCGCCTTGCTGAAATACCATGTGGCAAAATACTCAAAAAAAAACTTCGTGCTCCATTATCTGCACAGTTCGGAGATTGCTTCGTTCCTCGCAATGACGTTGTGGTGGTTTTGCTCCGTCCGTTACATTGTAACTATGCAAGGCGGACAACCACAAGCGAGGGCATTAATGCTTATCAGGGTTATTTGGATCAAAGTCGATCCCCATGATATATTGTACGCGTACCGGCTGGTCATTTTGTGTTCCGGCATTATATTTTACAAGTTTCATCACCCGTATTGCCTCCTGGGTCAATAAGTCGTCCGGGTTGCGTACAGCTTTTATGTCACCTAGGGTTCCATCTTTCTCGATGATAAACTGGAGATACACTTTACCGCCTTTGTGATTTTTTAACGACTCGGATGGATAAGAAATTGCTTTAGCCAAATATCTGTGCAAACTGTCTGCTCCACCCGGAAACGTTGGCGGCCCGCTTACAGCAGTAAATATTGCATTCTTACTCACTGTAATTACCTTGAGCACGGGTTCGGTTACGTTAATTGTCCTGGTCGAATAGTCAGCATGAACCATTAGTCGCGCGCCTATATTCACCTTTACCGGTTTGTCATGGTAATACGCAGGTTTCCATTTTGGCATAGCATTAAATACACGCAATATTTCGGCATCAATTGCAGGCGAAAGATTTTTCAGTAACCGGGCATCAACCACGCTTCCATCAGTATCGATGCTATACGCTACTACAATTTCGCCATCAATATTCTCTGCCTGGCTATCGGGGTACTTAACGTTTTTCGCTATGTATTCATCCGCGTCACCGTCAGGAAATTTCGCAAATACACTAAACGGTACAAAGGGGATCTTATTAAATTTATTGGTAACAGAATCAGCGGTTTGTGCCTTCAAGGCCGAAATGGTGCAAGCCAGCATCATTAAAAGGAAATATCTCTTCATATAAGGTCTATTAGTACAAGTATAACATAATTAACTCAAAAAACATATTTGGAATTAGGGCAATTCATTAATTCTGTAAATTCGAGTTCAGACTATTCCTGTCCGTCCGTTACCTTGTAACTGTGTAGGGCGGACAACTACAAGCGAGGACAATAGATAACCGAAAAGTCCTTTTTATCTGCGAGCTTTAATAATTAAGAATATCCCAGCACCAATCATAAACAAGCAAATAAAAGAATACCACATAGTGTGATTATCGTTCATCATGCTATCCGAATAAAGGATAAGAATAAAGAAAGCCCAACTCAGAGCGATTGTTATTAATATTATACCTAAAAGTTTCATTTGCAATAAGGTTTAACCGAAGTTACAAAAATAGGGCGTTTTCGCGGTATTTTTCCGTCC
>DATHLW010000659.1:0-3296 GCA_035487675.1 Mucilaginibacter sp.
GTAAACAGTTAAATATCAGATATTTAAACCTATAATTAAGCATTGGGTTGAGTCGTTTTGATACATTAACTGTTCGCTTTCGTACGGTGAGGTAAAATAAAAACAATCAGGCTGTTACATCTTTGCAGCTATGATCGTAAAGAATAAAAAAGAAGTTATGAGGTTAGTTCTATCATTGATCATTATAGCATTTTGCCTGTGTTCATGTAAAAAGAGTGCACCAGTATTTCCGGGCCTATTCGGAAAATGGGAATTACGAAATGTATCTGGTGGCCTTTCATATAGAGATTCTATCTATAAACCAGGTAACGGTAATATTTTCCAATTATATAGTGATAGCACCTATAAACATTTTTCTAAAAATAAATTGGATCAGCAGAGCTCGTTTCATATTAAAAAAAGCATATTTCCATCAGGCGTTTCAGTTGATGAGGTTATGTTTGAAAATTATTTAGACGAACAGATGGTTGTGACTGGTACTAAAATGACGCTTGGTACTACTGCCGCCGACGGCATTGCCCAGGATTATCAGAAAATTAGTAATTAAATTAATTAAGATGAGATCGTTATTATTATTATTTATAGCCATTGCAGTATGTACCCTGCCAGGATGTAAGAAGGATAAACCGGTAACCCCTTCCGGCTTGTTCGGAAAATGGGAGCTCACAAGACGGTTTGGCGGTAATATTTTGCCTGCTGATACGGTTTTTAAACCGGGGAATGGCAACATACTGCAGCTGAACAGCGACAGCACCTACAAGCGATATACCAACGGCCAGCTAAGCGGAACGGGCAATTATCACGTACGAAGTAGAAGCATCTACCAGATGACCCAGCTCCCCGGCAGCGAAATATTTTTCGACAACGACTATTCGTTTGTGTCGTTCATCACCATATCGGGTAATGTGCTCACCTTGCAGCCTATTTTAGGGGATATTGCCTCCACACAATACCAAAAGATCCAAAATTAACAGGAGAGTTCTGCTGAATATTTATTTGCGGCTTGCCAGGTATATCTTGATGGCCTCAACCGCCTCTTTTACATCGTGTACACGTAAAATATTGGCCCCTTTGGTAAGCGCAATCGTATTCAGGGCAGTGGTGCCATTCAGGGCATCATCGGGAGTGCCTCCGGTAACATTAAAAACCATCCGTTTGCGCGATACCCCTACCAGGATGGGTAATCCCAGTACATCGAATTCCTGCAGGCGGTTCATCAGGATATAGTTATGTTCTGATGTTTTGGCAAAGCCAAAACCGGGATCGAGGATCACGTCGTGGGCACCTAATTGCTTCAATTGGTGGTACCGCACAGCAAAGTAATCCAACACTTCGATAAAAACATCTTTGTAGGAGGCACGTTGGGTCATGTTCTGTGGGTTACCCTTCATGTGCATCAATATATAAGGCACTTTCAGTTTGGCAACAGTAGCAAACATATTTTCATCTAGTTGTCCGCCCGAAATATCATTAATGATATGGGCGCCGGCATTTACAGCCATTTCAGCCACGTGTGAACGAAAAGTATCAATTGAAATAAAAGCATTCGGATGATTGGCGGTGATCAGCTCTACAACAGGAAGTAATCGGTCTATTTCCTCTTGTTCCGAAATATCTTCAGCACCCGGCCGTGATGAATAGGAACCGATATCCAGGAAATCAGCCCCATCGGCCAGCATTTTATTGGCCTGTAACAGAGCATCATTCAGCAAGGGCTTGCGACTGCCTGCGTAGAACGAATCAGGTGTAATATTAATAATACCCATCACCTTCGGCACGCTCAAGTCGATCAGTTTGCCACCTGTATTTATGGTTACCTTTTTCCTAAAAATCGTATCTTTAGCCATTATTCAGGTTAAAACGTTTAAAGTGTTGAAAAGGTTGGTGTTAAACAGCTTTTGCTCACTTATATTATCACGACAATTATAATTATAATATATCTACCTTGGCCAATACAGCAGCAGAATACGACGCAGTTATTAAGATTTGTAAAGGGCTTTTCATGAAGAAAACCCGTGATTACGGCACAGCCTGGCGCATATTGCGGATCGAATCCATTACCGATCAGATATTTATAAAAGCGCAGCGCATACGCACGCTGGAAGAAAAAAAAATCTCAAAAGTTGATGAGGACATCAGCAGCGAATATATTGGCATAGTAAATTATTGCCTTATTGCTATGATGCAGCTGGATTGCGGCCCCGATACCCCTACCGAACTTTCTGTAGAACACGTAAATGCAATGTTTGATGAAAAAGCAAATGCTACGAAAGAACTGATGTTTGCCAAAAATCATGATTATGGTGAAGCCTGGCGTGATATGCGTATCAGTTCGCTTACTGACCTGATATTAATGAAGCTGCTCCGCGTAAAGCAGATAGAAGACAACAAAGGCCAGACCCTCGCATCTGAAGGTGTTGTAGCGAATTACCAGGATATGCTGAACTATGCAGTTTTTGCACTGATCAAACTCGGAGTGAAATGAGGAAGCTGGTTTGGGTTTGCCGGATATTAGTTGGCCTGCTGTTCATCTTTTCGGGCCTGATCAAGATCAATGACCCGCTTGGTTTTTCCTATAAACTGGAGGAATATTTTGATGTTTTCCATATAGGCTTTCTGAGCAGTTTTGCCCTTAGCATTGCTGTTATACTATGCTCACTCGAGATCATACTGGGCTTTGCATTGCTGATAAGGGTGCGCGCTAAATCGGTAGCATGGGGATTGTTATTGCTGATTATCTTTTTTGCCTTTCTCACATTTTATTCGGCCTACTTTAAAGTGGTGCAAACCTGCGGCTGTTTTGGCGATGCTATTCCGCTTACACCATGGCAATCATTCAGTAAGGATCTGGTTTTGCTATTGTTGATCATCATCATATTCATTAACCGGAAAATCATCGACCCCTTATTCAGTAAAAAAACAGGAGACAACTTGCTGATCGGTTCTGTTGTGATCGCTGTCGGTATAGGACTGTATACTTATAATTTCATGCCGGTGATGGATTTTTTGCCATATAAAGTAGGGGCTAATATACTTGATGAAATGAGTACGCCTCCGGGAGCAAAGCCGGATGAATATGAGATCACTTATCACCTGAAGAATAAAAAAACAGGCGAAAGCAAAACCATGACCGACAAGGATTATCTGAAAAGTAATATCTGGAAGGATAATAACTGGACGATTGTTGGTGATCGTGAAAGTACATTGGTAAAAAAAGGCTACACACCGCCTATCCGTGACCTTGCTATAAAGGATGCACAGGGCAATGACTATACAAAAGAATTACTATCAAGTCC
>DATHLW010000660.1:0-5271 GCA_035487675.1 Mucilaginibacter sp.
AATAATTTGAGACAGGCAGATGCGGCAGAGTTAGCGATTCGCAAGAATGGCATAAGCCTGATGAAGAAAAACAATAGTAAGGCCGACACCGACGATACCAATTACGTCTTCCTGAATTTTGTAATCCATTTTTTGCCAAATGGATTGATAGGATTGTTGATAGCTATCGTGTTTTTGGCCTCTATGGGGTCAACGGCGAGCGCGCTCAATTCGCTGGCATCCACTACGGTTGTTGATATTTATAAACGGGGCATCAATCGTGATGCTTCTGATAAAACTTATTTGAACGCCTCGCGGCTCGCCACAGTTTTCTGGGGGGTAGTATGTATAATAATGGCTTTGTACGCCGCCAAAATGGGTAATCTGCTGGAGGCGGTTAACAAACTGGGCTCATTTATTTACGGTACGATACTAGGCGTTTTTGTGGTGGCTTTCTATTTCAAAAAAATAAAAGGTACGGCCGTATTTATAGCGGCGATAATAACCGAGATCATTATTTGCCTGATGGGCTTTTACGAAGTTATTGCTTATTTATGGTTAAACGCGATTGGCTGTTTCCTGGTGATCATTATAGCGTTGCTGATCAATCCTGCAATACGGACCGAAATGAAAGATCAGGACAAATTTGCCGGTTGAGATAAAAAGGGGTAAATGGCTATGAGTTAAGGTAATAAGAAGCCAATTGTAACATTCTGGTTACACGACTAAATTCATCGTTTTTTTATTTACCTTTAGTTAAATAATAGCATTAAATTAATTAGGGAAAATAGCCGGGCGCGAGGTTTGGCTATTTTTTTTTGCTTTATCAGAAAGCCCATCATTTAATTATAATTTAATAGGAACGTTTGCTTTTGTGATAAATTGCCTTCACATCAAAACGTGTTCAGGAATCCCGTACAGACTGAACATAAAAAAAACCTGCCATTATAAATAATCAGAGATTTGTTTGATCATCCTTTTATTTACAATGGCAGGCTAAAAATGGTTGTTACTTTGCCTGGTCAGCAACCGCCTTATTCAGGCGCTCATATTCATCGTCTTTTTGTTCTTTTGCAAGCTTAACGCCTTCCTGCGCAGTTGCAAGGGCCCCGGCTTTATCGCCCATTTTCAACTGGATGCGAGCTTTCCATACTTTATAAAATGGCGATTTTGGATCATTCTTTTCTGCGGTACTTATCCATTCCAATGCCTTTTTCAAGTCTTTATTATTCTCGTAATAATATAGTGCTGCTTCAAAGTAGGGTTTTTTATCATTGTTCATTACCTCATCAATATTAGCCATCACCTTTGAGTCGACATCGGTACTGATATGGAAAGAAAAAGAAATGTTCTCCCAACGCAACTCCAGTTCACATTTGGTTTGGTCTACATTGTTAAACTGCATAGTCAGCGTCTCCAGCGGATCAGCATGGTTGATGGTTTTTACAGTAAATCGTAACAGGTCGTCGGACTGCTTGTATGTATAAGCACCCCACTGATGCGCAGTTTTGTTCAGGATAACGGTCCACTCCTCCTTACCCGGAATTGAAAATAGCCCGTATTCTCCGGCGGGAACTTTGTTGCCTTCTCTGGTTACGTCATCGGTAAACTTAATTATAGTAGCTGCATTAGCGCCCGTGCGCCATACTACACCATAGGGCTCCATAGCGCCGAATATCTTCCGCCCCTTTACATTGGGACGTGAATAAGTTAACGTGATCTTGCCCAGGCCCAGGTCCTGGGTGATGGTTTGTGTAGAGCTCAATTGCGGTGTTTTTAGCAATTGGGCATAGCTGTTTTGCGACGTGCATGCGATCAGCACGGCCGCCAGGTAATAGTAAATGCGTTTCATTGTTTTTCTGGTTTTATCCCACTAAGATATTAATTATTACTACTATTATATGACCGAACCATTGGTAATGACAATGTAAAACTATTATGTTTGTATTATGTTCAAAAGGTCTGTTGCAATAGTTTTGCTGATGCTGTATGTGATTACGGTATCGGGCTTTGCGCTGAACCTGCATTATTGTTTTAATCAGATCTCGTCTGTTAAGGTAGAGGCCTCAGCTAATCCTTGTGCTAAGGTTTTGGAAAACAGTAAAATGAAATGCTGCAAAGACAAACACATCGAAATAAAAGTTAAGGACGCACACCAAAATAATTCGCCTTTGCATTGGTCGAAATTTTTCCCGGTTGCCGCATTGACAGTTTCTTCCTTTGTGGATTTGCCCCTGCTATTCGAAACCGTATAGCCGGAGCCTCAAACTAACGCGGTTCAGCATTTAAATTAGCTCCAAAAAACTTTCTAATTCCCGTATATTGTTAATTGAATATTGGGCCCCATCAACTTTACCAAACCCGTATGCAGAAAAAATAAAAGGTATTTGATTTTTTCTGGCCGCGTCAAAATCGCCCATAGTATCACCAATGTAAACAGGGTTTTTTAATTGGTTTCGCACTATGATCATCTCGATATTATCGGCTTTGGGTTTGCCTGTAACGCCCGAACACTCATAGTCTGTAAATAAATGTCCAAGATCATGCTGTTGAAGAAAATTTTCGATATATCCAGCCAGGCAATTGCTTACTATAAATAAAGGATATTTTTTTACCAGTGATTGCAGTTCGTCTTTTATATCAGGGTATAGTTTACCGCCATATTCCCTCATATGAAATTGTTCTTCCGCAGCGTAAGCACTGGCCATGTTAGCGTATTCCTCTTTCGGCAAAAAAGTAAAATATTGACTAAAAATATCATCCAATAACTTACCGGCAAATAAATGCGCCAATTGCTCAGTGATCACAAAATCCTTTACCCCTTTATTTCGCAGAGCCTTGTTCCACGCCATAACACAAGAACCGGATGCATCCCAAAGTGTACCGTCGAGATCAAAAATTAATCCGTCAACCCTCAATTCTGGAACCTTTTTATGGTTTCTGTAATATGCGCCAGGTGGTGCTTGCCGTGCCAGGCATACATCGCAAGATTGCGTTTCAACGGTATAGTATCACCCGATTCAGGGTGTACAAAGGTACGGTTCCATTGTTCCTCGGTAAAGCTCTCGAACAATGCGACCAAATGCTGGTGTATCCCGTCGAGCATTTTTAATGATGGCTCAATCGGTAGGCGATAATCGGGCAACAGAGCCCAATCTGCTTCCTGGTAAGCTTTTATGGTCGGATTGTTTTCTGTTAATGCCCATTTAAACCGGATGATCGAGTTCATATGGCTATCAGCCACGTGGTGCACTACCTGCCTGATGGTCCATCCTCCGGTGCGATATTGGGTATCCAGTTGCTGTTCGGTAAGGCCAAGTACGGCGTTGCGCATTCTTCCGGGCAGTGTTTTTATATCATTTATCCAACCATTGATGGCGTGCTGGGTGTACGATACGGGCGGTTTAAACTTGCCCGTCGGGTATCTTAATTCTTCGTCAGTCATAGTTTTAATCGGTTGTGTGTTGATTGGTATGGCAATTTAACCTATTTTCAGCAAATAGGGCTTTTGCGTAAAAATAGCAATTTAAACAATGTATTGTTTTTGCGTTAGGCAACCTTTAGCATATTTTAGCGTTTAGACATTGTTTATTTAAACCATTGATGAGAAAATTACTAATACCGTTGCTGTGCTTTGCCTTTACATTTGCCCGTGCCGAGACGATCAAGACTGATGTGCTAGTGATTGGCGGCGGGGCAAGCGGTGTGGCAGCAGCTATACAAAGTGCACGCAGCAAGGTAAAAACTCTATTGGTTGAACCCGGCCCCTGGCTTGGCGGCAGCATGACTATGAGCGGTATGTGTGTACTGGATGCCAACCGCAATTTGCCATCCGGCATTTGGGGCGAATTTCATCGAAGAGTGACCGACTATTACCGGCCGCGCCTGGGATATGATACCACGCATAATTCTATTCTCCGGTTTGAACCTTATACCGGGGCAGAGATATTAAAAAAGATAACCGATACCGTAAAAAACCTTACCATAAAACTAAAAACACCATGGACGAGCATTAAAAAGGACGGCACAGGTTGGGAAGTAACTATTATGGTAAATGGTGAAGCTGTAAAAGTGGATGCCAAAGTAGTAGTTGATGGAACTGAAACTGGTGAAGTTGCTGCAAAAGCGGGGGCGCAATTTGAGAGCATTGATGCTGCAAATGAAACGGAGCGTATCATTTGGATCGCTATCCTGAAAGATTTTGGCCGCAATACGGATAAAGCCATCCTTAAACCGGAGGGATATGACCCTGCGATGTATTCATGGCTTAAGGGGAAAGACATTAAGCAGATGCTTAAGGCAGCAAGCATCCCCAACGATAAATATATGATCAATTGGGATATATACGATGACGGCCATCAAGCCAAGGTTGATAAAAAGGAAGAATTATATAAAAAAGGAAAGCTGCGGACTTTAGGATTGGTTTACTACCTGCAAACTGAATTAGGCTATAAAAACCTGGGTTTGGACGGTCAGTTTGGTACGACGGATAATTTACCTTATGCGCCTTATGTACTCGAAAGCAAGCATGTTAAGGGATCTGTGCGAATGATTTTGGATGATATTATTAAACCATACGATCGTGAGTCAAAACTTTACCGCACATCGATAGCGGTTAGTGATGCTATATCAACAGCTGCTCCTGGCGAAAAATTCCCATCATATACTATTCCTTTAGGGGCAATTGTAGTGAAAGATCTGGATAATTTGCTGGTGACAGAAAAAGCCATTTCGGTTAGCCACGAAATTAATGGCAGTACAAACTACCCGTCCGTACAAATGACTTTGGGGCAAGGGGTTGGTGCAACGGCTGCATTTTGCGCATTTTTTAAAACCACAACCAAGCACCTGCATGTAAGGATGATACAGGGTGAGATATTGGATTATAAAGGATACCTGATGCCAATAACGGATATACCACAAAAAAATCCGCATTGGCGGGCCATTCAACAGGTATGCGCAACAGGTTTACTCAAAGGCATTCAAAAAACGAACGGAAATAATATCGAGATACATTTTGAGCCGGACGACGTGGTAAACACCGAAGAAATAAAACCTTTCCTGACAGAAATATACACCCGTGCATTTTTATGGTTCAACAAAGAAAAACCGGGTGATAAATTTACTGTGGGTAATTTACTTTCATTGATCAGTGATTATACGCTTACTGACCCTAAAACCCTGCAACTATACCTGCAAAAATCCTGGACGCCGCAGTTTAAATTGACAGGGACTTTTGATCTGAATCGCCCTGTAACACGACTTGAATTTGCTGTACTGACGAACAGGTAC
>DATHLW010000661.1:0-7174 GCA_035487675.1 Mucilaginibacter sp.
TAAGCGGTTTGGATAAAATGAGTTTAGAAAAGTTAAAAACATTATAAAACGATGTCATTGCGTGGAATGCAGCAATGACAAAGAACATTTGTAGAATACATGAAAGACTATATCAAAGTTGATGAGTGGAAGATCATAGAAGAGGGGTTCGATCCAAAAAATAATTTAGTATCAGAGAGTGTTTTTAGCCTGGGAAACGGTCGCATGGGGCAGCGGGCAAATTTTGAAGAAGCCTATAGCGGCGAAACACTCCAGGGAAACTATGTTGCAGGGGTGTATTACCCGGACAAAACCCGTGTAGGATGGTGGAAAAATGGCTACCCCGAATATTTCGCCAAAGTATTAAATGCCGCCAACTGGATAGGCATTGACATAAGGATAGGGGGAGAGCAAATAGACTTAGCTAAAAATAGAGTCGATGACTTCAGGCGAGAGCTGAATATGAAGGAAGGCTATCTGAAAAGATCTTTTAGGGCTGACGTTGGTATGAACTTGGTTGATGCCGAAGTGACCCGTTTTTGTAGTATTGTTGATGATGAAACAGGTGTTATTTGCTACAAATTTAAGCCTATTGATGTAGAACCACACGTAGTCGTTGGTGTTACTCCTTTTATAGACGGTGATATAAAAAACAAAGATTCCAATTACGATGAAAAGTTTTGGGATGAGGTGAACAAGGGCGTTTGGCCCGACGGGGGTTTTGTGCACATGCGCACTAAAAAAACAGGTTTTGAGGTCGCTACTGGGATGAAATGTGTTGTGTTGGTCGGTGGTAAGCCAGTCGATTTCAAGCCAGAACCTATTGTAAAAGATAAGTACATTGGCAGCGAGTATCGCTTATATGTAAAGGATTGTGAGGAAGTCGTCATCTACAAATACGCAGCTAACATATCTTCGCAAAACTACCCTGTTGATCAACTCGAAGAAAAGCTAAAGGAAACACTGGATCGAATCAGCGCAAAAGGTTTTGAAAAAATGCTTGCTGAACAGGCTGATGCCTGGGTCAAAAAATGGGAGCATAACGATATTATTATCGAAGGTGATGCCTCGGCGCAACAGGGAATCCGTTTTAATATCTTCCAGTTGAACCAAACCTATACAGGTGAGGATGATCGATTGAATATTGGTCCGAAGGGTTTTACCGGCGAGAAATACGGAGGTTCAACCTATTGGGATACCGAAGCCTATTGTGTGCCTTTTTATTTGGCAACTGCCGATCCGAAGGTAACCCGCAACCTGCTTTTGTATCGTTACAAACAATTAGGCAAAGCCATAGATAATGCAAAGCTGCTTGGTTTTAAGGATGGTGCGGCATTGTATCCAATGGTAACAATGGACGGCACCGAATGTCATAACGAATGGGAGATCACCTTTGAAGAGATACACCGTAATGGCGCTATTGCTCACGCCATATTTAATTATGTACGTTACACTGGCGATGAGCAATATTTAGCGGATTATGGCCTTGAGGTACTGATCGCGATAGCAAGATTCTGGGCGCAGCGGGTTAACTGGTCGGAGGATAAACAGCAATACGTTATGCTGGGTGTGACCGGGCCTAATGAGTATGAGAATAATGTGAACAATAACTGGTACACCAGCACCATAGCTACCTGGTGTATGAAATATACTCTTGAAGTTGCAGAAAAAGTAGAGGCAGCTGACAAATCAAAATTTGATGCCCTGGTTGCCAAAGTAAACTTCGATAAGCAAAAGGAAACAGCAAAGTTCCGGGATATTATCGAAAAGATGTATTACGGTTATGACGCCAAACTTGGAGTGTTTTTACAGCAGGACGGATATCTTGATAAAGAACAGATTTTAGTTAAGGACCTGCCTGCGAGTGAGCGCCCACTTAACCAGAAATGGAGCTGGGACAGGATATTACGGTCATGCTATATCAAGCAAGCAGATGTATTGCAGGGGCTTTATTTCTTTGAAGAAAATTACGACATCGATACAATCCGCCGCAACTATGATTTTTATGAGCCGCGTACGGTGCATGAATCGTCATTGTCACCTTGTGTGCATGCAGTGGTCGCTGCTAAATTGGGTGATGAGGCACGGGCTTACGAATTTTACTTACGTACCTCCCGCCTCGACCTGGATGATTATAATAATGATACCGAAGATGGCTGTCATATTACCTCGATGGCGGGTACCTGGATATCAGTCGTGGAGGGATTTGGTGGTATGCGGATCCGTGATGGGAAGTTGTCGTTCGATCCTTTTTTGCCGGAGAAATGGCAGTCGTTCTCATTTAATGTTGGTTTCCGGGGAACTTCTATAAAAGTTACTGTTTCAAAAGATAGGGTTAGAGTAGCACATTTGTCCGGACCGGACATGAAGTTGCTGATACGGGGTCATGAATCTGAATTAAAAGCTGGAACCTCAGTAGCCCGTCACACAGTGCAAGTGACGCTCACCCCACCGCCGCCATTATCTAGAAGTAACAATAATTAATATGACAGGTTCATTTTCAGATAATAAACTTACCATCTATCAACTCCTGCCACGTCTGTTTGGGAATACCAATCAGACCAACAAATTCTATGGCTCCATTGAAGAAAATGGTGTAGGCAAGTTCAATGATATTAATGATAAGGCCCTTCAGGAGATAAAAAAGATGGGCTTTACCCATGTGTGGTATACCGGTGTGATCGAACATGCTACTATGACGGATTACTCCAAATTTGGGATAAAACCGGATGATCCTGATGTAGTAAAAGGACGTGCAGGTTCACCGTATGCGGTAAAAGATTATTATGATGTCGACCCTGATCTTGCGGTCGATGTAAAAAACAGGATGGGGGAATTTGAAGCGCTGATCAATCGTACCCGTCAAAACGGCTTGAAAGTGATCATGGATTTTGTGCCAAACCATGTGGCCCGAACGTATTCTTCGGATGCTAAACCCGCCGAAGTTCGAGATTTTGGCCAGGACGATGATAAAAGTAAAGCCTTCGATCCCAAAAATGATTTTTACTATACGCCGGGGCAGGCTTTTGTTGTTCCGCAGGGGTATAACCCGGGAGGTAATGAATTTGCAAGTCCTTTAAAGGATGGCAGGTTCGATGAAAATCCGGCCAAAGCCACGGGCAATGACGTGTTTAGCGCATGGCCGTCTATCAACGACTGGTTCGAAACAGTAAAACTGAACTACGGGGTTGACTACCAAAATGGGCGGCAAAAACATTTTGACCCAATACCGCCGCTTTGGAACAAAATGTATGATATCCTGAAATTTTGGGCGGATAAAGGTATCGATGGCTTCCGTTGCGATATGGTGGAGATGGTGCCATTTGAGTTTTGGGGCTGGATCATTCCCAAACTAAAAACGGATCATCCTGAACTTATTTTTATCGGCGAGGCATATGATAGGGGCAAGTATCATGATTATATCTACACGGGAAAATTCGATTATCTATATGATAAGGTGGGCTTATATGATTCGATCAAAAAGCTAACCCGAAATGAATACGGCGCCTCAACCTGGGACATTAATCACGTATGGAATAACGATTGTAAGTTTATCGATGTGCACATGCTCCGTTTTATGGAAAATCACGATGAGCAACGGATCGCATCGCCGGATTTTGCCGGGAATCCGTGGCTCGCAGTACCGGGTATGATCATAACTGCAGCACTGCACCGTGGGCCGGTAATGGTCTATTTTGGGCAGGAGGTAGGTGAGCCTGCATCGGATGCCGAAGGTTTTAGCAGCAGTGACGGTCGTACCAGCATATTTGACTATTGGGGAGTGCCGGAGCACCAGAAATGGTTGAACAATGGAAAGATGGATGGCGCACAGCTATCCGATGACCAGAAGAGATTAAGGGGATTTTATAGCAAGCTGCTGAACATTGTCAGAGACAATGAAGCGCTGCATGCCGGAGAGTTTTGGGAATTGATGGTGGCAAATGAGCACCAGCAGGGTTTTGATCAGCGATTATATATCTTCCTTCGATATACAGATAAACAACGTATATTAGTGATAACCAATTTTAACCGTGATGAACGCAGGGTACAAGTATTGCTTCCTGCCGACCTGATCAATAAGTTACAAATAAGCGGAAAAACAGAATTTACAGATTTGATGAGTGGTGCGAAGTTCGCGACAGATAATATTGCCGATGGAGTAAATATAAGCCTGCCTGCAATGAGCGGGACATTATTACAGTTTTGAACTCTTGTTCATTAGTTCAATGGCTCATTAGTTCATTGGTAAAAATTGGCGGGATAAGTTATGTATGAAAAGCTTCAAACAAATTATCTTAAACTAAATACATTATCTTAAGTGCATTGGTAAATCAGGAGATGTAAAAGTAAACCAATGAACCAATGAACAAGTGAACCAATAAACTAATCAACCAACATAAACCCAATTATCCAATTATGACAACAGTGGCTGTTAAAAAGAAACCCAACTTAAATTTCTGGCAGATATTTAACATGAGTTTCGGGTTCCTTGGAATACAGTTCGGCTTTGCGCTGCAAACAGGCAATGCCAGCAGGATACTGCAAACTTTTGGCGCCGATGTGGAGCATTTATCCTGGTTTTGGCTGGCTGCGCCTATTACAGGGATGATTATCCAACCTATTATTGGCCATTACAGCGATCGTACCTGGACACGATTAGGCCGCAGAAGGCCTTTCTTTTTAACCGGGGCGATCTTATCTGGACTTGCATTATTATTTATGCCTAATTCATCTGGACTGGCAGTAATCATACCGCCTATTGTAGTTGGTGCAGGTATGTTGATGATCATGGATGCTTCATTCAACGTCGCGATGGAGCCGTTCAGGGCATTGGTTGCAGATAATTTGCCTGATAATCAGCATAATATTGGTTTTTCAATGCAGACCTGCCTTATCGGTGTTGGTGCGGTGATCGGCTCCTGGCTGCCTTATGTTTTCGCCGAGTGGTTCCATATCCCAAAAACCGCTGCCAAAGGCATTGTGCCGGATAATCTGTTGTTTTCGTTCTACGTGGGTGCCGTGGTGCTGATCGGGTGTATATTATGGACAGTAATATCTACCAAAGAATACCCTCCAGACGAGTACGCCTCCTTCCATGAAGAGGATGAAGAAGAAGAAAAAAGCGGTTTAATGGCAATTTTTTCCGATCTGGTCCACATGCCAAAAACAATGAGGCAGTTAGGGGTAGTGCAATTTTTTTCCTGGTTTGCTTTGTTCTCGATGTGGGTATTTACAACTCCTGCTATTGCAGACCATGTTTATCATATCAAAGCAGGAGATACTACTTCAGTTGAATATAACAATGCCGCCAACTGGGTAAATGTAATTTTCGGCGTGTATAACCTGGTATCGGCTATTTATGCTTTATTGTTACCAAGGATCGTTCGTAAAACAAGCCGCAAAAAGACACACTGTTTCTCATTGATAATGGGTGGTATAGGTTTGATCTCTATTTATTTTATTCAGAATCATTACCTGCTGCTGCTTTCGATGATTGGTATAGGTTTAGCCTGGGGTAGCATCCTGGCAATGCCGTATGCTATTCTTTCAAGTTCGATCCCTGTTAAGAAAATAGGCGTGTATATGGGCATTTTCAACTTCTTTATCACGTTCCCGCAAATAGTAAACGGGGTGATAGGCGGTCCGGTGGTAAAGCATATTTACAATAACCATGCGATATATGCTCTTGTAACTGCCGGGGTGTTTATGTTTATGGGGGCAATTGCAGTATTATTTGTTCAGGATGGACGAAAAATACAAATCATTGATAAACTGTAGTTTGTGTATTAAAATGAGTGTTTTTGATAATGTTTGAACAATTATTAGTTGCATTTAAATACAATTTTTCTGAACGCCAATTGTTATATTGCGTAAAACTAACACAACTAACATATTTGCTGAAGAGACGATAAATTTTGATGGAAGATAAGAATACAATAAATCCAGAGTTACTACCCCAAAAGCTGGTTGAAGAGGAGGATGAATTTCACCACGTCAACAACCCGGCTGCCGGTATAAAACCAATTGTAAAAAAGTACCTGGGCGCGCCCATAGGTGCAACACAAAAAGGCAATAAATTCTTTTTCACCGATGGTGATGCCAGAGTAGAAGTTACAGTAGTTACTGACGAAATAATAAGAGTAAGATTAGCCCCGCACAGCGTTTTCTTAGATGAGTTTTCTTATGCTGTTCCTAAGCTGGAGAACAAGAAGATATCTTTATTTGGTTTACGTGAGGAGGAGACTGAATATGTCGTTTATACCAATATTGTAAACTGCCAGGTACGGAAAAAGGATTTCTTTATATCATTTTCGGATAACCAGAACCATGTGACCAGCTCAGATGCCGTGCCAATGCACTGGGAAGAAAATATAAAATTCGGAGGTTATTATGTTTACTGTACGAAGGAATGCGGTAAAGGAGAAAGTTTCTTTGGATTAGGGGACAAGCCTACTGAGTTTAACTTGAGAGGTAAGCGGTTAAAGAATTGGAATACAGATGCTTATTCTTTCGCTTGGAACCAGGACCCACTGTATCGGAGCATCCCTTTTTATATCAGTTTGAACGAAGGAATAGCCCACGGGATATTCTTTGACAATACATTTAAAGCTGACTTTGATTTCGGTGCCGAAGATCCGACCAAAACCAGTTTTTGGGCAGAAGGCGGAGAGCTGCAATATTATTATATTCATGGTCCGCATATGATGGACGTAGTAAAGCGCTACCACCTTATAACCGGTACGCACCCTATGCCGCCGCTTTGGGCACTGGGCTATCATCAATGCAGGTGGAGCTATTACCCTGAATCAAAAGTGCGGATGGTAACCAAAACCTTCCGTGAGCAAAAAATACCCTGTGATGGCATCTATCTTGATATAGATTACATGGACGGCTATCGTTGCTTTACCTGGAACCGCAAATATTTCCCCGATCCTAAAAAAATGATCAAGGAATTAGCTGACCAGGGCTTTAAAACAGTCGTGATTATTGACCCGGGCATTCGGGTGGATGATAATTATGCTGTGTTTAAAGAAGGTAAAGAGAATAGGTATTTCTGCCGTCGTTGCGACGATTACTTTATGGAAGGCCATGTGTGGCCGGGACGCTGCCAGTTCCCTGATTTTACTAACCCTGAAGTAAGGGAATGGTGGGGTGGATTGTTCGATGAATTAGTACAATTAGGCGTAGCCGGCGT
>DATHLW010000662.1:0-4774 GCA_035487675.1 Mucilaginibacter sp.
CTTAACCATTGCAATTGGAAAGTCTCCGGACCCGGTGGGGCAGCTAAATTATTAGAAGTCCCGGGAACAACGCTTAACTCAAAAATGAAGAAACTCGAAATTAAGCGACATGATCAAAACGGAACAGGTTAGCTAAGAGCGCATTTAATTAGTACGAACACGTGTAATTCGTCTTGACGAGCATCAATAGTCACACCCTGCTACCGCAATACTCCAGCTAGTAATTTGAAGAGAGTTGTTTCTACCCATCATAAGCTATCCGCATAAACTTACGTACCTCGTCATTTATATCTGCATTCTGCAGCATCCTGAAATGATGGTATACCATATGCCTTCCAGGCACCTCCTGTATCCGCTGAAAACAAAGGTTATCATCGTACCGCTGTTTAAAAGGAAACACCACATGAATGAAATTTTTGCCGGTTTGAGTAATGTAAGCAACGCCCTTATGCGCATTAGCAATACTGATCATTGTTTTGTGCGAATGAATAGTAACAGGGCCGATCTTTTGCAGTTCAGCTATAAAATGATGGAACAGCGTTAAAGCGTGTTCGGACTTGATGATAAGAAAGGTGGGCAGGTGCCTAGGATCATCCATGTCATGTTCATATAGTATCAAAGCTTTCTTTCAAACGTCCCTTTAAACTTAAAAAGCGATACAGCGTTGTCAAGTAACTGTGCATCTGCTTTGATCATATCATCCGAAAAATTAATCTTTAATACGATTTGGATCAATTTATCTTGTTCAGGAATAATAACCGACAAAAACTTAATATCGCTTGCCTTGACTAGCCTGGTTTGTTTTTTTATATAGACTTCCAGCAACTCCTTAACCATCTGCATCATGCAGACCCCCGGTAAAACAGGCTGGCCGGCGAAATGCCCTTTAAATATAGGATGCAAAGGATCGAGTTTGATATTTGCTTTTACAATGTCTCCCTCTGCAACAAGATCAGTAAAAGTAAAAAGTTCGTTTTGCAGCATCTATCTTTCTATGCGTTTTAAAGCTATAGCAAAACTAAAGTTTTTGTGTGTAATACCTATGGTGTCGGGGACGCCGTTCTTATAATTTCTCATGATAGCCTGCACGATGGGTTTCCTGGGAGACGATATTTCCATTCTTTCCAACTCAGTGCCTTCCTTATCAGTAACATAACAGAAAAAACCCTTTGGTCGCTTTATGATGTAATATAGGGCATGATCATCTTTCCCTAAATATCCATTTCTAATATCCTGTTCGCGGAGCATTATCAGTTCGAAATCTTTTTTCAATGTTTTGATAACCGGTTTCTTGTCCATCTGCTTTACAACGTAGTACACTTTAAAACCGCCATCCGGCCTAAACTCAAAATCAAAGAACTTAAACCCAACTTCATTTGAAAACACTATCCTTACGCTGCTATCCGGTAATGTTTTTATCAACAGTAAACCACTTAAGTGGTGGCCCACTACATCAACTTCCGTTTTATATAATGCTAACCTGAAATCGGGCCTGAACTTTCCGATGTAGTTAATATCGCCCGTTGCAGGCTGCAGATTCTTATAGACTGACGAACAGCCGACCAGCATAAGAAGGCAGCTACTTAACAGCAAATAACGCATCAGGAATGGGGGTATTTAATTCTCTGTTTGTAAAATGAAGTGTGGTATTATCGCCTGAATTTTCGTTCATCACAATTGTAGTTACCGAGTAGTCTTTTTTATCAATAGTTATATCAATGTTTTTGAAAAACTCTTTTAAAACTTTCGCTACCGGCACTAATTCAACCATGTACACGCCCTTATTTTCGTAGGCATTCATTTTAAAATCAGGATTGTTAAAAACAGCTCCCTGCACACACCCTACAATTATTTTATTGATCTGCTGAAATATCTTATTGGACTTGACAGAAACTCTGCTCTCTTTTTTCCCATCTTTTATATACATGTTATCCTTATTCAAAATCATAAGGTATTCATAGGGTTTTTCATATTCCATACGGAGCATGTTCTCTTTCTTGAACCAGAACTTTCCTCTTGACGATATTTTTTCGGAAAGCATACTCAGGTTTTTTTCCTGCAAAAAATCGCTTTTAATCGTTTCCGTTTTTTGTGCGATTGTCGCAAACTGCTCTGTAAACTTAGCCAAATTGGCAACAGGAGTATACCCGGTAGTCTGGCCTTTCAAAGTATAGCTGGAGATTGTTATAAGAAGAAATAAAATAGTTTTATGCATAGGGCTGCAGGTTTAGCATTTTATCAAGCCGAATTATTTCATAGCCGTTAGATTTGACATGGTTTAAGAACGCCGGCAATATCGATACCGTTGTTTTACTGGTATCATGAAACAAAAAGACGGCGCCTGGTTTTACTTTGTTGATCAATTTGTTTAAGAGCTTCTTTTCATCTTTTATTAGGGTGTCCATTGATCTTACACTCCATCCTACAGGAGTGTAATTGCCAGCGATAATCGCTCTTTTAATGTTGGGGTTGGTGACACCATAAGGCGGCCTGAACAGTTTTGGCTTTTTACCTATTACACCGTTCATCTCCTCGTCCATCATTTGCATATCGGCTGCCATTTTTTTAAAGGAGAACAGATCGAACCAAAAATGATGAGAAAATGTATGATTACCAATTATGTGGCCTTCATTATGAGTTTGGTTTAATATCGCTTCATTGCCGGATACCTTGCTACCGATATTAAAAAAAACTGACTCCGCCTGATGATCTCTCAGCAGTTCCAAAATTCGGGGTGAATTTACCGGATCCGGCCCATCATCAAAACTAATGGCTATTATCTTTTTGTCGGTCTTTAACGAGCAAATAATGGGAATGAAAAAGTTGGATCCTATGTAATAACAGCCGTAAAACAATAACAAGCTGTACACCAGTAATAGAACTATATAAGTATAAATACCTACTCCAAACATTAAATCGGCATCGATGTTTAAAATCAGCAGACTAATGAAAAGTATGTTTGTATTCCTGAAATTCAGCATTGTGAGATCAAAATTAAGGAATGATGGATATTTTGATAATGGTTATAAATAAGCACCTTTCGGATTTTATCTTTTACGCTGCCTTCGTGCTTTAACGAAACAGGGATATGGTTGGCTTTAACCATATTGGCACCCATCCATAAAGCAAATGCTGTGGAAGTGGGGTATTCGCCGCATAAATTTTTGTAGCCAACTGACGGGACCCCGCTAAACAATGATTGTTTTAGTTGTAAATATATTTTATCATTTTTTGTATCACCATTATCGCCAGTAATCAGCAGATCAATATCGTTGCAATTGATGGATTGTGCAGTCAAAAATGATTGAATCCGTTGCGCTGTTTCTGTGATGTCAACCGGTTTGTAAAAGGTAGAAACAGCATCAATACAAGCCAGGTCTTTTTCAGAGGGTGCATTTGTGAGTAAGAAAAATGCAGCTCCCTCGCCCGCTATTGTTCCTTTTGAGGTTGATCCAAATAAATTAAGATTTGAAACAGGTGCGCGTTTATACAAGCCTGTCCGGCTTAGGATAGCATAGCTCATATCCGTTATTTCATCCATACCACCAACCAAAACATTAGTGGTATTTTCAGACAATAGCATAATAGCATCCAGCAATGCATTTTCAAACGATACTCCACTATTTACAAAGGTATTGTTATAGCAGCTGCATTTAAGCAGCAGGGCGATTTGCGCTCCTATAGTATTGTGTGTCGATTGCACGAAGGCAACCGGGCTTAGCGGTTCTTCATCCTGCTCAACCATATTGACTAAAAAGGTACCGGTATCTTCCAAACATCCATAGGCTGTGCCTGTAACAATTGCTTCCGGATTAGTCACCTCTGCCTCTTTTAAGCAGGTTAATGCACTCGCCACGCTCATCTTGATGATCCTGCTCATCCTCCGGCTCAATTTTGACTCAATTAGCTCATTGTAATCGGGTTCTATACAGCTTAGCCGATTATCCTGATATTCAACCAGTTCGTTTAAAAACAGGTGAGTATTGACTGTTTTTTGTGGTGATACACTTGTAGCTGATCTGATATACGTTTTCATTTTCAGGGCTTAGAAAAGATCAGCGATGTACAGTTGCCGCCAAAACCAAAGGAATTGGACAGCACATTTTTAAGCTTCGGGTATCTTGAAAAAGTAGCTTCCGGAACAAACGGAAGTTCGCTCATCGGTGTCTGCAGTCGAAGGTTAGGGTAAACCATGCCTTCCCTGATCGCCATGACAGAAAATACAGCCTCAATGCCAGCACTCGCGCCAAGGGTATGGCCTGTAAATGATTTAGTGGAGCTCATTTTAGGGTAATGAGGATCAAATAGCCGTTTGATAGCGGCACCTTCAGAACTATCATTGTTTGAGGTTCCGGTACCATGGAGGTTAATGTAATCAATATCCTTTGGTTGTAAGCTGGCCATCTTCATTGCGCCAAGCATTGCCCCATAAGGCCCGTCACCATCAGGAGATGATGCAGTTTGATGGTAGGCGTCATTAAAATTACAATAACCACTAATAGAACAATACGGGTCTTTTTTTAATGCTGCGGCCACTCGTTCTGATACCAGCACAACATATCCGGCACCCTCGCCAAGGTTCAGGCCTCTTCGGTTTTCATCAAATGGCTGGCAAAATTGCTCATCCAGGATCAATAAAGTATTAAAACCGTTAAGCGTAAACCGGGTAAGCGCGTCCGTTCCGCCGGCTATGACAACATCAAGAATGTTATGTTTTATTAACCGGGCCCCATACATGATGGCATTTGCGGAAGATGAGCATGCCGTACTGATA
>DATHLW010000663.1:0-4187 GCA_035487675.1 Mucilaginibacter sp.
TACTTAATAATGCTTTGAACCTGAGCGCGGAAGCTATTGAGCCATTATTTGAGCACCCTGATGGCAAAGTTAAAGGCTTTAAACCGCATGCGGCTGGATTTTTGGGCTATTTAATATCTCATGAATCACATCATCGCGGACAGATCATGTTAGCATTAAAGCAATCGGGGCATCCGGTTGACCAAAAAACACAATACGGCTTATGGGAATGGGGGACAAGATAACACAGACAGCAGGGTACTCAGGTACACCACTCGCCAAAAAGCTGGGGATAAAAGAAGGTTTCCAGATCGATCTCATAAATGCCCCGGAATATTACCTATGCCTTTTTACCGACCTGCCCGCTAACCTGTATTTTGAGAATAAAAAGGATGCAAAGATTGACTTCATTCATTTTTTTACCAAAAGCAGGGATGAATATAAAACTATACTTCCCAATCTTAAAAATCGCATCAAACCCAATGGCATTATCTGGGTATCCTGGCCCAAAAAAGCGTCCAAAGTACCAACTGATATTACTGAAAATATTATCCGGAATTTTGCGTTGCAAACAGGCCTCGTGGATATTAAAGTATGCGCGGTAGACGAAACCTGGTCAGGTTTGAAGCTGGTAATACCTGTAAAGGACCGTTAAGTTGAAGAACTTTTTGTCAATTCATAACTTCTGTAACAGCTACAGCTTCTCTATCATTTACAACTTATATCTGAATAAATCTCTCCGACCAGAACCTATTGTAACAGAACCCGTAAAAACGATTATTAAAAGTATTTTCCTATTAACCTAAGTTTAAAGTTTTATTTGTCAAACGTCAGATTTGTTCCTGCAAAGTAACATTACTGCGTAAAATTGATAACTTTGCACCCTTAATATTTATAAAAACATGCCTACTATTCAACTTTCGCGTGTACATGGTGAATTTGGCTTTGAGGCCACAGATGAGAACGGCCATACTATTAAAATGGACAGCAGCCCCGAAAGCGGCGGCTTAAACTATGGCGTTCGCCCTATGCAAAGTCTTTTAATGGCTTTAGGTGGCTGCTCTGCTATTGATGTGATCAGTATTTTAAAGAAACAACGCCAGGATGTGGTGGATTATAAAATGACGATAAGCGGGGAGCGCGAAAAAGGCAAAGAGCCTTCATTATGGCAAACTATTCATGTCAAATTTCAATTATACGGTGATGTCGATCCTGATAAAGCAAGCCGTGCAGTTGATTTGTCTATTAACAAATATTGTTCTGTTGCAGCTACATTGAAGGCTGCAGGTGCAAAAATAACTACGCAGGTGGTTGTACATCCTGCCATATAATACATTCTTCTACTACATTCACATTTTACCATGTCTCAGAAATTAGATCCGGTTACCCAGGCTATCCGTATTCAAACACAGAAAACCCAACAGCAAGAACACTCAACCCCGTTGTACATTACCAGCAGCTTTACTTTTGATGAAGCTGAAGCTATGCGTGCTGCCTTTGCCGACGAAACAGACGACAACATTTACAGTCGATTTAGTAATCCAAACGTTGATGAGTTTGTTGCCAAAATGTGTGCACTGGAAGGTGCAGACGCTGGTTTTGCTACATCAACGGGGATGAGCGCTATATTCTCGTCTATGTTTGCTTTGTTAAAACAGGGCGATCACCTGATCTGTTGCAGCTCGGTTTTTGGAAGCACCTATACTATGGTAACCAAGTATCTTTCGAGGTATGGTATCAGCAGTACATTAGTACCTGCAAATGATAATGCCGCATGGGAAGCAGCAGTGCAACCAAACAGCAAAATGGTTTATCTGGAAACACCTACCAATCCTCAGTTGGAAGTACTTGACCTGGAATGGATAGGACAGTTTTCTAAAAAACATAAACTGATATTGAATGTAGATAACTGCTTTGCAACACCATTGCTGCAACGCCCAATCGATTTCGGTGCTGATCTGGTTGTACATTCAGCTACCAAATGGATAGACGGACAGGGCAGGGTATTAGGTGGTGTGATAGTTGGCCGTGCCGATTTGATAAAAGATATTTACCTGTTCTGCCGTAATACAGGTCCGTCGATGTCGCCATTTAATGCTTGGGTATTGAGCAAGAGTTTAGAAACTTTAGATGTTCGCATGCAGCGCCATTGTGAGAATGCACTTAAAATAGCTGAGACATTACAAAGTAATCCCAATGTATCGTGGGTGAAATATCCATTCCTGTTGGGCCATCCACAATACGAGATAGCCAAAAAGCAAATGAAATTAGGCGGAGGCGTTCTTTGTTTTGAAATAAAAGGTGGTTTGGAAGCAGGCCGTAAGTTCCTTGATGCACTCGAAATGCTTTCAGTAACAGCGAACCTCGGTGATACGCGTAGTATAGCATCCCATCCTGCCAGCACCACTCATTCAAGATTGACTGATGCAGAAAGGTTATCTGTAGGTATTACTCCGGGTTTGATCCGTATATCCTGCGGACTCGAAAAAGCAGATGATATTATTTCAGATATTACTCAGGCGTTGGCAAAAAGCAGTCTTTAAAAATTTATAAATGGATACCGGATGTCTGTTCCGGTATCCTATAAATTCTCCCCTCCCTGTAGTTTTTTCACTAAAACTGTATAGTTTATAACTCATTTACTGCTATATTCAAATAGTCAATAGAAGTCCTCAAAAACTTATTCCTGTAAGTTATAGATCATTAAAAAAAGTAATGATATAAGCCTTGCTTTATAGTTAATTACACCAGTTGTTTATCTAACAATACATTGATATTTATTATGTTAAAAGTCCGCCATTTTATTGGGTGGCATTGATGTTGAACATAATGGGATACATATTGTGTTCAATAAAATCAATGCAACTCAAATTTTACTTTTTATGAAATTCAATTTTAAAAAAGCCGTCCTTCTGTTTTCAGGAGTTTTGGCAGGTGGCCTGCTATTCGCACAAACTCCTGATACTACTAAAACTAGTCAAACTTTTAATAATTATGTAAAACCATTTTCGCCTGAAAGTGCTTTTCGTACCTGGTCTATCGGTATAAACGTGGGTGTATTAACCCCTTACAATATCATTCAGGACAAAAGAAGCATGGATTTTACGTCACCTGATGGTCAATTGGGTTATAGTGCTTATATCAAAAAACAAATTCTATCTTCATTTGGCATACAAGCCGATTTTATGGCGGGAAAATTAAAAGGCGACCATGCTCAGCTTAATCGTTTTGGTTTTATGCCTTATGAGACATTCAGCACAAAACTGAACTGGTCAGCGAGCTTGAGCGGCAATTTAACACTTGCCAATATCAACTGGCGCCACAAGCAAGGGTTTATTCAACCCTATGTGACGTTAGGAGCAGGGTTAATGGGGTATACTCCAACATTAATATCCAGGACCGGTGAAGCAGCTACTAATTTCAAACCAGATAATGGCGGTCATATTAAAGAATTGTTTATTCCAGTTGGAACAGGTGTGAAATTCAATCTGTCACCGGGAATAAATCTTGATTTAGGTTACCAGATAAACTTTGTTAATTCAGACAATGTCGACGGTTATGATTATGGATCAGGAAATGATAGATTCTCTTACGCTCATATTGGGTTAGAGTTTGCCTTGGGAAAGGGATCAAAACCTCAACTGGCTACACATAACCCGGTCAATTCAATGCGTGCTGAATACCTGACTGAAGAAGATAGGTTAAAGAATTCAATTCAGGCACAGCAGGCCCAGATAGATGCTGAAAAAGCCCAAAATGATAAGCTAAGAGCCGACCTGGACGCAACGAATGCCAACCTCGCCAAATTCACAGTAGATAGCGATGGTGATGGCGTGCCTGATTTCTTCGACAAGTGTCCAAATACACCTACAGGTACCAAAGTTGATGGTTCTGGTTGTCCGCTTCCTGTTGCCAAAGATGTAAAAGTATACGTTACCGAAGAAGACAGGAAGATCGTGAGAGAGGCAATCAAAAATCTTGAGTTTGATTTTGGTAAGGCGACGATACGTGAACATTCATATCCAAGTTTGGATAGGGTGGCCCAATTACTGATTGATAAAAACTTCAGCCTGAAATTGGCCGGACATACTGATAATGTAGGTTCTGCCGATGCTAATATGAAATTATCAAAAGATAGGGCAGAATCAATTAAGGCTTACCTGGTAAGCAAAGGTGCTAATGCATCACGTATTGAAGCCACCGGCTAT
>DATHLW010000664.1:0-11583 GCA_035487675.1 Mucilaginibacter sp.
AAATAACACCGTTAAATCCGGGAGACTGCTTTGCCGTAACGACTAGAGAAAGAAAGGAATTTGACTTGCCCCTGCATTACCACGAGGAGTATGAGCTTGCACTGATCTTAAATGCAAAGGGTGCCAAACGGGTTGTTGGAAACAACATTGGAATAATGGATGATATGGAACTTATATTTATCGGGCCTAATTTATATCATGCTTGGTTTACACATATATGTACTTCGGGATCAATAAAAGAGATCATTATCCAATTTCACAAAGACCTGTTTAACGAAGTTTTTTTAAGAAAAAATCAGCTCAGCTTAGTCAGGAGCATGCTGAACAATGCACAGCGTGGTATAATTTTCCCAAAACAGACAATCATAGATACCGTTGACCGTATTATCAACCTAAAACAAAAGAACCAATTTGATGCTGTTTTAGAATTGTTTTCCATATTGCATAGTCTTTCTATTTGTGCTGATATTAAATTGCTTTCTGATCCCGGTTTTTCTGATGAAAGAATTTTGCACAATAGCAGGCGGCTGGAGAAGGTTTTTGAATTTATATATAATAATTATGAAAAGCAGATAACACTCTTACAAGTGTCCGGCATTGCCAATATGCCCCCAACATCTTTTAGCCGGTTCTTAAAAAAACGCACAGGGAAAACCTTTATTGAAATATTAAATGAAATAAGGCTTGGCTATGTATCGCGTATGCTGATCGATACAAATTTTACGATCTCACAAATAGCCTACAAATGCGGCTTCAATAACATATCCAATTTTAACCGGACATTTAAACTAAAAAAAATGTGCACCCCAAATGAATTCAGGGAAACATACGCATCAGGCAGAGTTTTGTACATTTAGTGCTAAATAATTAAATTGCTGCAGGATGATTAACAGGAAACCCTCCTGTTTAAGATTGTTATTTCTTTTAAAAAGTATAGGATGACTTTTTAAACCTATCAATTTGCCCATAGCTTGATGCGGTCAATTGTTATACTCTATTAACCATTTCAGTTAATATTTTAACATTATCCTTATCTATTCAGACATTTTTACTATACTGAACTTTTTAAAGTTCGATTTTTAAAATCAATCGCTCGGTACGTTATAGTACCAGGCATAAATTGGACCGAAAACCAATTATTTTATATCCAATGTTCACAAAATTGCTTTTAAATAAAATTATAGTGTCTGTGTTTTAAATTTTATTACTGTTATATTTACAATTATTCTTAACCTGAATTTGTTTTTTTTCGCAATTACACCTGTATTGTGAGATTTATAATACCAATTATTATCAATTATGCGTCTTAAAAGCATTACCGGTGCGGTAGTATTTATGTGTATGCAAATGTGTTTATATGCTCAAAGCAATAAATACAAATTCTCGCATCTGGATATTACAAAAGGCCTTTCCGACAATCATATCAATTGCATTTTTAAAGATAAAAAGGGATTTATGTGGTTCGGCACTACCTCAGGGTTAAACAGGTATGACGGCTATAAATTCCGGATATTTAAACGAGACGTAAAGGACACCAATTCAATAGGCGAAAACTATATCATGCATATTTATGCCGGCCCTGACGATAAGATATGGGTATTCACAAAAAGTACTATCAGCATTTATGATCCTGCTACCGAAAAATTTTCAAATAATATCACCGCAGAACTTACCAGGTACAAAATTCTAACGAATCAGATCAACTCACTTAAGAAAGATAAATCGGGTAATTTTTGGTTTCTCACCAGGAACCAGGGTGTTTATGCTTACCATCCTTCAGACCACAGGACAGAGTTTTTTAGCAGTACCCTGTCCTCAAAAAAAATCCTTCATTCAAATGATGTAAGTGATATAGCCTGCGATCAGCATGGTAATATGTGGTTAGTTTACGACGATGGCATTATCGACCAATTAAACACACGGACAAACCAAATAGTGTACAGGTATGATGGATTGAACAGGGCTAATTCGGGCAAAGTCGGTAACTATAATTTAACCTTAGATGCCCAAAGAAACTTATGGATATTTTCTCCGTCAATGACAATGGGGGCCTATTGTTATAATACCATAAAAAATTCGCTTTCGCATTTTAGTAAGGACTCGCCCGGCATAAAGCTTAATTCAAATGTAGTGAATGACGTGTTGCAGGATGACGACAATAAGATATGGATCGGAACCGATCATGGAGGTATCAATATTTATGACAGTGGTTCTCAGACCATAACCTATGTAGTGAATAAGGAGGACGACATTAATTCGCTGAACGGGAATAGTGTCAATTTATATAAGGATGATGAGGGGATAATTTGGGCAAGCACATTTAAACAAGGCATTAATTACTACCGTAGCGGAATGATGCAATTTTGGCTGTCGCGAAATATCATAACTGATAAATCAAGTCTTCCATATAATGACATCAATACTTTTGCTGAGGATGCCAAAGAGAATTTGTGGATAGGTACAAACGGTGGTGGGCTGATTTATTTTGACCGGCTGAAAAACACTTATACACAATATAAACATGATGCTTCAAATCCTAACAGCCTGGCAAATGATATTATCGTTGCCCTGCATATCGACCAGGAGAACAAATTGTGGATAGGTACTTATTTTGGCGGGTTGGATTGTTTTGATGGGAAAAACTTCGTTCATTATCGGCATAATGATAAAATCCCCGGAAGTTTATCTGATGATCGTGTTTATTCTATTTTCGAGGATTCTAAAAAAAGCCTTTGGGTGGGCACCTTTTCCGGCGACCTGAATATTTATGATCGTAAAAACAAAAATTTCATTCATCCAAAATACCCAATGAGTTCGGAATACACATCTGTATTGTATGAGGACAAAAATGGTAATATTTGGATTGGACGGGACAGAGGGATAGATGTAATACTTAAAAAAACAAATACAATTAAGCACTATGCATATCACGGTGGGAACCCAAATGGTTTGGCTGGTAATGATGTGAATACGTTGATGCAGGATAGCAGGGGTTTGATGTGGATAGGCACAAAAGATGGCATGAGTATTCTGGATCCGCGAACAGACAAGTTCATTGATATCTACGACGATGCCAACTTACCCGCCAATAACATTTCCGGGGTCATTGAGGATAATAGTGGTAATATCTGGTCAAGTACCAGTAATGGCCTTAACTGTATCAGTGTAACGCGAAAAGGGAATAACTACGAGTTCCGTATCAATAAATACAATGAGTTTGATGGTTTACAAGGCCGGGAATTCAATTTGTATGCAGCGTTAAAAATGAAGAATGGCGAGCTGGTGTTTGGTGGCCCTCATGGTTTTAACTTATTTGACCCACAGAAGATAAATAAGTATAAGCCTAAACAACACCTTGTGTTTACTGATTTTCAGCTATTCAATAAAAGCGTAGCTGTGGGCGATACCATCAAAGGGAAAGTTGTATTAACAAAGTCGATCTCGGAAACAAGAGACATCACACTAAATTATAAAGAGAATGTTTTTGCAATCGAGTTTTCGGACTGTGATTATTTTAACCCTAATAAAATAAAATATCAGTATATGCTTGAAGAATTCGACAAGGGTTGGATCACCGCGTTGAATGATGACCGTAAAGCGATATATACCAACCTGAATGCAGGAGACTATGTATTTAAAGTACGGGCAAGAAATATAAATAACCCGGACGAAGTAAGTACCATAAGCCTCAAAATAACTGTGTTGCCACCCTGGTGGAAATCTGGTTTGGCATATTTTATTTATTCCATCCTGGTTGTAGGCCTGTTGCTCTATATCAGGCATCGTGGCATACTCAAGTTGAAAAGACAATTTGAGGCAACACAGACCAGGCTTGAAACAGAGCGAAGGATAGCAAATGAACGGGAAGAAGCACGCCGGTTGCATCAGCTCGATCTGATGAAGATCAAATTCTTTACCAATGTAAGTCATGAGTTCCGGACACCTTTAACATTGATATTGTCACCAATTGATGATCTGCTCAAAACATCTGAAAAGCCTGATCAGCAGCATCACCTGGTAATGATCAAAAGAAATGGTAAGCGACTGCTCAACCTGGTTAATCAGCTGCTCGATTTTCGTAAAATGGAATATAACGAGCTGAAACTTCATTTGAAAAAGGGTGATCTTGTCCAATTTATAAAGGATGTATTCTCTTCATTCACGGATATCGCTAATCAAAAGCAAATTCAATATCATTTTGAAAGTGAGGTAAGTACTTTTAATACCAATTTTGATCATGATAAGATCGAAAGGATATTCTTCAACCTGCTTTCAAATGCCTTTAAATTTACCCCCCAGGGCGGGCATGTTAGTATCATTATTGGCCTGTCAGACGATGTTGACATTGAAAAGAGATCGCTTGAAATAAAGGTGATAGATACCGGTATAGGTATATCAAGAGAAAAGCAGGGGAGAATTTTTGAGCGGTTCTTCCAGGACGATGTGCCCGAAAACCTGCTCAACCAGGGAAGTGGCATTGGCTTGTCCATTACAAAAGAATTTGTCAAAATGCACGGTGGTAACATCGAAATAGAAAGCGAGCCCGATTATGGCACCTGCTTTACTTTAAACCTGCCGGTTACAGAACAAAATGATGAAAACCTGGTTGCTGTGGCACAAGAAAGCAGTACATCGGTACAGGTTTCTAAAATATCAGACGAGGCAGTTGGTTCAAGCAGGAAGCCGGCTGTATTATTGATTGAAGATAATGATGACCTTAGGTTTTACCTGAAGGATAACCTGAAAAACACTTTCCACGTCATTGAAGCCTCGAACGGGAAAGATGGTTGGCAAAAAGCGTTGGCATTACACCCTAAATTGATAGTAAGTGATGTAAATATGCCTGGTATGAACGGTATAGACTTGTGCCGGAAAATAAAAACCGATAACCGAACCTCACACATTCCTGTAATTTTATTGACAGCATTAACAGCCGAGGAAGACCAGATGGCGGGTTTGGACAGTGGAGCGAGTGATTATGTGGTAAAACCTTTCAACTTTGAGATTCTGGTATCGAGGATACAAAATTTGCTGAAAATGCAGCAAGTGATGAAGGATACCTATCAAAAACAAATCGAAATACATGCTCAGGATATAGAAGTGATATCAGAAGACGATAAATTCCTGAAAAAAGCATTGGAATATATAGAACTTAATATAGCAAACCCGAATCTGTCTGTCGAAAACCTGAGTAAACATTTAAATGTAAGCAGGGGGTCGTTATACAAAAAATTACTAACGCTCACAGGTAAAACCCCGGTGGATTGCATCAGGACAATTCGTTTAAAAAGGGCTATGCAGCTATTAGCTAAAAGTCAGTTATGTATTGCCAATGTAGCTTATGACGTCGGGTTTAATAACCCGGCTTACTTTGCAAAAGTCTTCAGGGAAGAATATGGAATGCTGCCTTCAGAATACGTAAATGAAATGCGGAATAAGGAACAGGAGGAAGCCCTTATTTAATGATCCGGTTCAAAAATCATTAACTTGTCTGGTTAATCAAGGTGTTTGAGCATTCTATTTAACATTTTTTCTATATTCATTATCAATTTTGTTATTCGTTTATGAATAACAGGGGTAGTTTTACCCCGTCGCCTTGCGATAACGGCATCCCGCTGTAATACCCACACTAAATAAAATGAAAAAATGTTTTCCAGAGGCTGTGATAATGAAAATAGCAGCCTGCCTTTTTATTGGCGTTCTTTCAATAAATTTTGCAACAGCTGCAATTATTAATTACACGAAAAGCAAGGATGGTGTAACTTTTAAACTGGATAAGGGGTTGATGTTCGTCAGGGTTTGTAGGCCTGATATAGTCGAAGTAAAGTATACTATTTTTAATACTTTCCCTTCAAAAAGATCACTGGTAGTTAATAATGAATGGAAAGAACAAACCCCATTCACGTTAACAGATCATAAAGATTTCATTGTTATTATCACCTCAAGGTTAAGGATCAGTGTTAATAAAACTACCAATGCAATTTCTTATTCTGACCCCAAGGGGGTAGCAATAACTTCAGAAACAGCAGAGAACAAAACGATGCATGCAGCTACAATTGCGGGAATAGATACCTACAATTGCAACACCCAATTTAACTCTCCGGGAGACGAGGCCCTTTATGGTTTAGGATGTCATCCGGAAGATTCGCTCTCTATAAACTATAAAGGCCGTGATCAGGACATGGCAATAAAATATATGACCGGAGCCATCCCTGTTCTGCTTTCAACAAAAGGCTATGGCATACTTTGGGATAATTACGCAGCCTCAAAATTTTATGGCGCTGAAGCAAATAATACCCAATATGAGTACAGTTCGGAAAGCGGTAAAATGGTGGATTATTATTTTCTCTATGGCCCCGATTTTGATCAGATCATCAACCTGTATCGCATAGCAACAGGCAAGGCCCCTATGTTTGCTAAATGGGCTTTTGGCTTGTTTCAATCGCAGGACAGATACAAAACACAGCAAGAAATACTGGGTGTTAAAGATGCTTATCGTAAAAATCATATACCGGTAGATGCCATAGTGCAAGACTGGTACTGGTGGTCGCCGTTGCCTATGGGTTCTCATATCATGAGTCATGAACGCTATCCTGATCCCAAAGCAATGATTGATGAGTTGCATAAAGCAAATCTGCATGCCATGATATCGATATGGCCAGTGTTTGGAAGCGGCACCAATAATTTTGATGCATTAAAAAGCAAGGGATATTTAACAAGCATTACCTGGGACAATTTTGTTACGCACACTTTCGATACGTACTATGATGCACATAATCTAAAAGCAAGGGAAATGTATTGGCAGCAAGCACGCGATAGTGTGGTAAAACGCTATGGGTGGGACGCATGGTGGGTTGATCAATGCGAACCTGATAATGGCTCGCTGCTTGATGAGCGACGCAAGGCTGATTTTTCAATAGGAAAAGGGATCGATTATTTTAATTCTTATTCGCTTGAGCACTCTCAAGGGATTTATGATGGATGGAGAAAAGACATCCCGGGAAAACGTGTATTTTGCCTGATAAGACAGTCATTTGCCGGCGAACAGCGGAATGCAGCAGTACTTTGGTCGTCTGATATTACCTGCACTTTTTCTTCCCTGCGTAACCAGGTGCCTCAGGGAATAAATGCCTGTATGTCCGGTATACCTTACTGGACATCTGATATAGGGGGCTATTTGTCAAGAGTTTCGCCGGACGGGGCTCCCAATTGGTCGCTTCCGCAATACCGCGAATTGTTCACCCGTTGGTTCCAGTTCGGCACTTTTAGTCCGATCATGCGTATTCATGGAAAAGGCGAACGCGCTTTGTTCTCCAATAATTGGGATGATAATACGAAAGCCATATTGTTAAAGTATGACAGGTTGCGCTATCGGTTGTTGCCTTACATCTATTCGCTGGCTGCCAAAACCACATTGGATAATTATACGATAATGCGCGGCCTTACTTTTGACTTCAGGAAGGACCCGAATGTTTATAATATCTCGGATCAGTATATGTTCGGTCCTGCTTTTTTGGTTAACCCGGTTACACAACAATTGTACTCAGGTGCAAATGCCGGCGTCAACGGGAAAACGAGAAAGGTTTACCTGCCTAAGGGAGCTAAATGGTTCAACTTCTGGACAGGCGAAGAGCTCAACGGTAACCAAACAATTGATGCGGATGCACCGATCGAAACTATGCCGCTATACGTTAAGGCTGGCTCCATAATACCGATGGGCCCTAATGTTGAGTATGCTACTCAGAAAGCCCAGGGTGGCATTGAGTTAAGGATTTATCCGGGCGCTGATGGTGAGTTTAAGTTTTATGAAGATGAAAACGACAACTACAATTACGAAAAAGGCAAATATGCCACCTTTACACTGAAATGGAACGAAAAGCTGCATAAGCTAACGATCTCCGACCGGAATGGAACTTTTGCAGGTATGCCCCGGAATCATTTGTTACATATTGTGTTAGTAAAGCCAGGGCACGGCATAAACATTGATATTACTGCTCATTCAGACAAAATAATAGATTATAAAGGGAAAGCCTTGGCTGTTACCTTGTAAATATTGATACTCACCCCCACTGAACTACAAAAAACCCGCTTTTTGAAAAGCGGGTTTTTTGTAGTTGCGAACGACGTGCTTTTATGGGTAAAATGCTGTGAATTATTATTTATACGCTATCATAAAATAAACCCTTGATGCATAATAGGGTGAATATGAACTGCAATCTTTTACTTTGACAGTAAGCGTACAATCGTATGCAGGAGTAAAAGTTACTTCAGCATACCTGCTCGACCTGTTATTGCTGGCATACTCGTAACCCAATGGCGTCACTACTTCCAGGTCAATGTCAAGCACATTGCCATCTTCTGACAGGGCAATAATGTCATACTGAGTATTGGCGTGAAAGTTAAATGACTGAGAGAAATGTTGGCCTTGCTCAAGCGGAGCGTACCATTCCTGGCTTATGCCATAACCCATGCCCTGTGCATAATTTTTAATGTAAGAATAGGTGAAACCTTGTGCGTGTGAAACTGAAGCAAATGCGATCAGTAATCCGATAACAAAAAGAAACTTTTTCATAACGTTTTTTTTAAAGTGTGAATGTTTAATGCTTTTTACTTTATATCGGAGGGATTTTAAAACGTCATCTAAAAAAAATGATTTTTTTTCAGAGGTGGTTGTGAGGATATATTGTGCCAGTAAATTATTCTGGCGCATCCAATATGGATGCCTAACAGATCTCAATTCATACAACGTGATCTTTACTAAAAATTAGCTTAAAAAACACCTAAAAAGTTGTTCAATAAAATTTTATTGAGTTATTTTTATATACCCCTTGTACCTTATATACATACCATAAAATATTTACAGGAATGGGCCTTGAAAGTCTTTGGCCACGTTTAGCCCTGTACCACGATTTAAGGTATCAATCGGGCCTTGCCAGAATACTATGTTATTGAAGTAGCATTGCGCGATGTGATGTTTTTCGGTAGCATATCTATGCTTCAAATAATTATTCAATTTTTTTTAAAAAAATAGATGACATCGGGAGAATTATCCGATACATCATAAAAAAGGATATGAAAACAAAACTCTTTTTCATTTTGATGGTGGCCTTGTTTACCATACAAAAAGCCTTTTCGCAAGGTAACGACGCAAAAATTCTTGCAGCTTACAAAAAGGGCATTCGCCGGTTCATGACCTTTGAAACGTGCGGCAGCCCGGTTGATGGTCCCGCTTACGTGTACAAGGAAACTGAAAATCATTTTTTAGACCGGATCCTTCCAATGACCCCGCAACGGGAAGCTGATATGGGGCAACAGGGATTTCAACAATCTATGGAATCAAGGGTTGCCAATAAGCCGCGCGATCTCCAGAAGATCAGGGAGATCGTGGGTAAGCTTGTGGCCCAGTCAAGGTTTCCTGATCGCCAGTATCATGTTTACCTGATACAATCTAACGAGATAAACGCTTTCTCTACCATCGGCGGATATATCTATGTCACCACTGCCTTATTTGATTTCATGGAGTCCGATGATGAACTGGCATTCGTTTTAGGCCATGAGCTGACACATATCATCAATAATCATGTGGTGCGCAAGGAAAAGAAAATAGCTCTTATTGCTAACACTAGTCAAAAGCTGAACATGGAGCGCTTTGAGAAAATTGCCATAAATATCAACCTGAGCATGTCGGCTCCTTTTGATCAGATGGATGAATACGAAGCCGACCGCGGTTCAATAGGCCTGGTTAAAAAAGCCGGTTATGATGAAACAGCTTTTAATGCATTTTTCCTGGACTTCGAAAAATTTGAAAAAAAGGAGCTCTTCGCAAGGTTTACTTCTGACCATCCTTTGTCTGAGCACAGAAGGGCGTGTTTAAACAAAATAATCGGCAAAAAACAATAATCTCCGACACAAGATGATAATCAAAGTTGATAATACGGGCACTAGTTACGAGATAAACGACGGTCAAACCATCTCCATCGGCAGAAAAGGTGCTGGTGCAGACCTGGAAATTGATGATCAGAGCGTTTCGCGGATGCATGCCAGCCTGAAACTGGAAGGGCAGGTAACTCAGATAATGGATACCAAAAGCTTGAATGGTGTATTGATCAACGGGAATAAGATCACACCAGAACAATGGTATACTGTTGGCAATGGAGATAGGGTAAGCATATTGGGTTATCAATTGAAATTTCAGATGGCAGATGCACCGCAGGTAATTGAACCAAAGCCAGAACCTAAATCGGAGCCAAAGCCGCAGGAAAAGAAACAAGGTATAGATGACCTTAACAAGAGATTTGATAGCCTACTGAACCTAAAGTTACCAATTAAGATTGGCCGTGCAGACGATAATGATATTGTTTTGCCCGATCGTGTTCCTGATGACAGGATTGTTTCGCGTAAACATGCTGAGATATATTTTGAAGGAGGCAGGTATTGGATAAAGGATCTTGGTTCAACCAACGGTACGTTCCTGAATGATATACGATTGGAACCGCACCAGCCCAGACCTTTTGATGAAAAAGATATTCTTCTCATCCATCTGCATTGTTTTAGTCTGGCGGATGGATACAGGGACCTGCGCGAGGAAGTAGCCATCCGTGCTGAGGGTATTGGGAAGGTTTATGCCAATAAGTTTGTTGGTCTGAACCCAATGAGTGTTGAAATCCCATACAAGAAGATCATTGCACTGATGGGCCCGTCCGGCTGTGGTAAATCTACGTTGCTAAAGGCGCTGAACGGCGACAATCCTGCGACGTCAGGAAACATCTACATCCATGGGTTATCGCTGCGCGAGAACTATCAGCTATTAAAAAGAAAAATAGGATATGTGCCGCAGGACGATATTATACACAAGGAGCTAAAGGTTGAAGAAACGCTATACATGGCTGCCAAACTGAGGTTGCCGGATGATACCAGCGATCAGGAGATCAACAAACGGATAACCGAAGTACTAGCCAGCCTGAATTTTGATGAAGAGATACGGCATAAAGAAGTGGGTGGACTTTCAGGAGGACAGCGCAAGAGGGTTTGCATAGCTGTCGAATTGCTTAGCCGCCCAACCATTCTCTTTTTAGATGAACCCACTTCGCCGCTCGACCCTGAAAGCATTGACGAGTTCCTGAAATCGTTAAAAGAATTAGCCGCCAATGGAACAACCATTGTAATGGTAACCCACAAGCCCGAAGATTTGCTCTATGCTGATAAAATTATCTTCATGGCCGCCAAGGGCTACTTCGTTTATTACGGTGAAAGAAACGGTTTGCTAGAGAAATTCAAGGCATCCAACATTCTGGAAGTTTATAAGATATGCGGTGATGATAAAAAGTTTGATCCCAAAGGCTATTACATCGCGCCGCGCGGAGCCATCACCCGGCGGGAACCTGAAAAAATGATCGCAGCAGATAAACAAAATAACCTGTTGCAGCAATTTTACTGGCTCACCCTGCGGTATTTGAAAATAAAAATCAGCGATAAGTACAACCTATATCTGCTGTTGGCACAGCCCTTCATTATAGCGGGCCTGGTTGCAGTTATATTTCATCAATTGAATGTACAGGTGATGATGCTGATCGCAATATCGGC
>DATHLW010000665.1:0-11378 GCA_035487675.1 Mucilaginibacter sp.
AGTTATGAACCGGGGATGGTAGCGGAAAATGGTGATATTGTAATGATACACGGCCGCTACGAGAATTGGAGTGGGAAAAATGTGATCGGGGTGGATATTTTTAAAATTGAAGATGGCAAGATAACAGAACATTGGGACGTACTTCAGGAAGAAGTACCTGCTGCACAATCTGCCAATGGTAATGCCATGTTTCCAATAAAATAAAAGCAGAGAAGTAGGAGCAGGGAAGCTAAACTCATACAACGAAGGAACATGAAAGATAATTTGCCCGATATTGGCGTAATAAAAATAGATGAAATCGACGGATTAAATATCCGTTATACAACAGCAGGTATTCGGGGTGGCGTGCCTGTTTTACTTACTGCACCCTGGCCAGAAAGCATTTACGCCTTCCATCGTTTAATCCCACGCCTAGCTATTAATCATTTTGTGATAGCAGTTGACCTGCCCGGCTTCGGCCATTCACAAAGCCGACCGGATGTGATGGCTCCCGAAGCGATGGGCGATTTTTTAATTAAACTCATTCATTACTTTCAAATCAAGTTGACCCATGTTGTAGCACCTGATGTTGGAACGCCTGCTGTTTTGTTCGCAGCCACAAAACAACCGGGGCTTTTTGAGAGCCTAGTAATTGGTTGTGCAGCCATGCTGCCTGACCTTGCAGATGGCATCCTAAAAGAATTGATTTACTCGCCAACGGGTGCTTTGGCAGAAGCTGGTGCTGATGGTGTAAAACCCTATCTTGACCATGCGGCACTTTTAACACCATCGGCTATCATTGAAGATTTTAAAGCGGGCTCGGTCGGTAGCCGTCTTGATGAGGCCACCCAGTTTGTTCGTGCTTATGTCCATGACAGCCCTATATTGGAGCCCAAGCTGTCAGATATAAAAACTCCTTCACTTATCATCGGTGGTAAAAATGATACCATTGTACCTCCTGTAAATGGGCAGTTCCTTGCCAACCGTCTTCCAAATAACCGCTACCTGTTGCTTGGCGCAGCGCATCGTGTTTGGGAAGAAGCCGTAGAAGAGTATATCGAAACCGTTGCAGCTTGGATTAATGGTAGTTATCTACCTCATTAAAAACAGAAACAATGAAACTCATACAAAGAGGCATAATTTTGCTAACATGTATCATCACATGGTTCAGTAACGTTAATACACAAATAAATAATACGCATTCTAAAAAGCAATGGCAATCGAGCAAGTAAAACAACAATCATTAGGGAACTGGGAAAGTATAGCAACAGAAATTCGCCCAAGCAATACCAAAAATGCAGACGGAACATTGAAGCCATTTTACCTGACGAGAAAATTTACATTTCTTCCCAATGATAAGTTTGAATTAACCGTAACCAATTTTGCTGACCCTTACGGGAAAGCGGCTTTGGCAAAAATGGAAATTAAAGGACACACCGAATGGAAAGGCGAACACCCTATTGCAACGGGCACTCAAAAAGTAGATTTTATTGCCGATGAAGCATACACTGTAACACCCTTGCATCAAGGCTTTGCCGATGTACTGAACAAATACGCTAAAGGTTTTAACGAATGGAAGGTTGGAGAAACTCAAAATATTTTAGGAAAGCCTTTTGCACCATTCGGTTTGGCAGAAGGACAGATTTTTAAAGAGTATGATTTGATTTACCTCAACAATGATATGATGTTTTGGGGAGCAAGGAATGTGGACGGGCGTGGCTTTGACACCGAAGAAAACCGCCCAACTAATTTGCAAATACCAATGATAAGACAGAAATAGCACAACCGACAATAAGGGTTTTCTTTATAGAGGTAAACGGAATAAGCACTCCCACCCGGTTAAGTGTCCCAATTAACCGAAAAATGATTGCCCGCACTCGCGAAAGCCGAAGGATTTAGAACACGGCAACGTCCACCATCGATGATATAAAACAACAAAACCCGATCATAAATCGGGTTTTGTTGTTTCGCGGAGAGAGAGGGATTCGAACCCCCGGTACCTTTTACAGTACACCTGATTTCGAATCAGGCACATTGAACCGCTCTGACATCTCTCCGGCAGAATAAAAATAAACAAAAAATCCCGCCAATGCGGGACTTTTGTTTTGCGGAGAGTTAGGGATTCGAACCCCAGGAACCTTTAACAGTTCAACAGTTTTCAAGACTGCCGCAATCGACCACTCTGCCAACTCTCCGGGGGCAAAAGTACAAAACCGGGCCGAATTGGCAAATATGATGTTAAGTTTTTTTAAATAAATTGATAACGAATTGACTGTTAAATTGTTACTGTTTTATTTTGTCCGGTTTGTGCGTCCGGAAAGAGTTAAACTTTGGTTTTACGATCTTGATACTACGCTTGCAAAGCTCGATACTTGCGTTAAGTTCAAAGCCAATAAGGATAATCAGGGAGTTTAGATAGAGCCATATCATGATCACGATCAATGTGCCGATAGAGCCATATATCTTGTTGTAGGACGCGAAATTGTTGATATAAAATGTGAACCCCAGTGATGTTAGTACAGCGAGGCTGGTAGCGAGAATTGAGCCCGGGCTTAGAAACTTCCATCTCTGTTTATGTGCAGGCCCATAACGATATAAAAGGGATACGGTTACAAAGAAGACAGCAATAACGATTACCCACTTTAATAAAGCAATTGCAGTAAACCATGCATGCGCCTTACTATAAAAATGCTGCTGCAAAAATATCAATATCTTATGGCCCGCTATCATAATGGTTACGGCCACCAACATGGAGATACTGATAACCAAAGTTAGCACCAACGCTACCCAGCGTCTGTGCAGGTAGCTACGGGTTTCTTTGATCAACGATGACTTATTGAAAGCCTGCATCAGTCCGCTAACGCCGTTAGTGGCAAAATATATGGCGGTTAAGAATCCAAAAGAAAATAGCCCTCCGCTTTTCTTTTTAATGATCTCTGTAATGGCATCTTGAAAGGCGATATATGCATCTTGCGGCATAATTTGCCCCATAATACCTAACAAATTATCCTGGAAGTGCTTGATAGGTATATAAGGTATCAGCGTAAATAAAAATATGGTAGCTGGAAACAATGCAAGCATGAAATTATATGCCAGCGATGAAGCTTTGTTGGCCAGGGAACCTTGTTTTATCTCTGTAAAAAAGAAGAATGCTACTGTATACAGGGATAAAGGCTTAAACCCCGGAAATGCTATATACTTGGTACACTCTATCAGGTACCTGTAAAGTATAAACCGTCGTAAAAAGCGGTGCAACCATTCCATTCAGGCCAAATCTACTTAAAAAACGGCTTCAACTTATCAATAAATTCCTGTGGAGGTAAGCACGGACGATTAGTCTTCATATTTACAAAGACCAGTAATGTTTCGCCTTTATTGATCAATTCTTCATTCGGATTATACAATTCGTATTTAAAATGGATCTTTACTCCTGGCATTTTATCCATAATTACTTTAACGCTAATCTCCTCATCGTACAATGCGGGTTTTAGATATTTAGAGCTCATTTCCAATACAGGCATCATAATGCCCGAAGCTTCCATTCCGCTGTAGGTCATCCCCAGGCTGCGAAGCATCTCTACACGCCCAACTTCGTAGAATTCAGCATAATTGCCATAATACATGTATCCCATCTGGTCGGTTTCACCGTACCTGACCCGTAATTTGGTGATATGCTCAAACATTACTTTTTGATATTTCGTTCATTAAGGGCTTGTTGGAATTTATGAGCATTAACCAAATGGTCGGCAACATTGGTAGCAAAGGCATGATAACCGGAAAAGTCTGCTTTTGCACACATATAAATGTAATCGGTCTTTTTATAGTCGAGCACCGAACTCAGCGCATTAACCGATGGCATCATGATCGGACCCGGTGGCAAGCCTGTATGCAAATAAGTGTTATAAGGCGAATTGAATGACAAGTATCTATTTAATACCCGTTTGATGGTGAAATCTTGTTTTGCGAAGATCACGGTCGGGTCCGATTCAAGCTTCATACCTTTTTTAAGGCGATTCAGATACAAACCGGCTATCGTAGGCATCTCATCATCATGCAAAGCTTCAGCATCGACTATGGACGCCAAAATAGAAACCTGGATAGGAGACAAGTCAATTGCTGCAGCCTTTTGTTTACGCTCTGGTGTCCAAAATTTCTCGTAATTGGCGTACATGCGCTTAAAGAACTTTTCGGGCGTATTATTCCAGTAGAGCTGATAGGTATTTGGGAGGAACATCGAATAAACATTGTCCGTCGTAAAGCCGTACTGTTCAACGAACTTTGATGAGTCTAATAAACGAATGATCGCAGTAGAATCAGGCTCGATCTTTTTAGATACGAAGCCTGCAAACTCTTCTTTTAACCGGAGATTATGAAAATTAAGTGTAACAGGTTCCTGTGTACCAGATGCCAGCATATTTATAAAACGCCGGTTGGTCATCCCACTAACCAAATGATACCTGCCGGGTTTAACACGAGTGGTGTATTTCATATTTCCAGCGGCCCAGTTAAAACTTGCTGTATCCTTTACTATGCCTTCGTCACTGATCGTTTTGTAAACATCCTGGTAAGTAGCTCCCGTATGTATGTACAGGTATTCCTGTTTATCGGTCACATTTGGCCTGAAATATTTTAGATAATAAAATGCCCCGATGACTCCTAGTGCGATGATAATGACAGCCAAAATGGCTATGAAATACTTTTTAGTTGAACCTGATGATTTCTCTTTCTGTTCCATTTTATAATGGTGAATTATTTTTGTTGATTTTTTTGCCAGGCGATCAAACCGCCGGCCAAATTTCGGATATTTTTATAACCTTTCAATTCCAATATTGATTTGGCTGTGGCGCTTCTTAACCCAACTTTGCAAATAACGATGATCTCATCGTTTTTATTCCATTCCAAATCGTCTATGTTTTCTTCCAGGTCGGGCAGGGGAATATTCTTTCCGCCGATGTTAAACGTATGGTATTCCATTTCGCCGCGCACATCAAGGAGATTCAAATGTTCGCCATTTTGCAGTCGGACAAACACTTCTTTTGCGTCAATATTCGTCATGGTGATTTTTTGCCCTGCGTAACGGTTACGTTGATGTGGGTGCCATTGGCTACTTTAGTTACGGAATCTGTTTTAGCAGGCGATTGTGCCACGATAACCAGGTTAGTGGAGTCTGTGATAGTACCCTGATAAGTGATGGTGCCTAATGCCACGCCGCTTTGTTTAAGCACAAATCTTGCAGCATCCAGGTCCTGGTTTACAAGATCGGGTATTTCTACTTCGCTTGCGCCTGAGCCATCGCCCAAAACAAGATCAACTTTAGACCCTTTGGGTATTTTGGTTCCGGCTTGTATGGGCTGTCCTGCAAATTTCACTTCGAGCACATGGTTACGCGCTATATCTGATTTATAGGTAGTGTCGCCGATCTTCAGGCCATAATTAGAAAGTGTGGCTTCTGCTGATATATAAGGAGCATCAATAATGTCAGGCAAAGCTACATTAGGTGCCTGGTTCTTCACTATCTTTAGGTAGATCACACGGCCTTCCTTAACATTAGTGCCTGCATCGGGGTCCTGCTCAATTACAGTACCTGGAGCCTGATCTAATACATATACCGAATCGGTGCTTACACCAAATCCCTGATCCTTCAAGATATTAAGTGCCTTGTCGATCTGTATATTGGTGACTTTCGGAACCGGTATGCCTGAACCGTGACGGGTGTAATATCCCAGGCTATAAAAAGCAATTAAAGCAACAGCTATTACAACAACAATGGCTGAGATTATAGTATTACGAAATGATTTAGTTTTTAAGTAAGCGACGAATTTGCTCATTTGAATTTATATCACAATAACTGATGATTGTTTGCAACCAAACATAGGTATTATTTCCTATTTTTTGATGCTGTTTATTTTTAACAATGCCTGAATAGTTTGGTTATCTGTTGTTTACCCAAACATTTTCTTACGCAATTCTTCTATTTGTTTAACTGCGTTAGCAAACTCCTCGTGTTCATCACATTGATGCCATGCTGCTCTTTCTTTAATTACTTTTGCGGGTGTTCCGCCCAATAAAACATTACTTTCAGCAACTGATTTATTGACTAATGAATTGGCGCTTATAGTAACGTTATCTGCTATGTTTGTATTGCCAGAAATAATTACCCCCGTTGAGATGTATAGGTTATCGCCCAGTTTTTTATGTTCTGAGCCCGCTATGCATGTTGAGGTGTGCAATACACAATTTGCACCAACTTTTGCATTGCCATTGACTACTATGGTGCCATAATGGGGAATATAAAGTCCCGGCCCAAAAACATTCGGTGTAATTGAAAAACCTAATTTCAGGCTTATCCTGTTAAATTTGTTTTTGGCAACGGTTAGGGCGATCTTTTGAAATAGTCCTTTTTTGTCGCGCAGATATTCAACTTTTCGTAATACCAGCATAAAACTCTCGACATAGTCCGGTGTGAAAAATAATTTTATCCTTCTTTTGATGGTTCTTACAGGCCTTCCGGCTATCAGCCTGTCAGCTTCTACATAAAATTGATATTCTTTTTTGGTCACTATTTTATTTTTTTTCATTTATACGTGCAAAAGCGGTGTATCGGTTCAAATATAGTCCATAACTGTGAATAACTTTAGTCTATGTTTTCTCTTTTACAGCTAAATCATTTTGAGTATAAAATTAAAACTGATTATGGTGAAGCATCTTCAAAAGCCTATCTTTGACCATTATGTCACGGAAAAACATAGCCCTTTTAGCCGGTGGATTTACCGGTGAGTACGAAGTATCTGTTAACAGTGCAAAAAACATTGCCGCTAACCTGGATGCCACAAAGTACGATGTATATACCATTTATATTAACCGCGATAGCTGGTTTTATGCTTCAGAAAAAGGGAATATCCCGGTTGACAAGAACGATTTCAGCATTACGCTGGACGGCGAAAAAATAAATTTTGACTTTGCTTTCATCACCGTGCATGGCACTCCCGGCGAGGATGGAAAGCTACAGGGCTATTTTGATTTGATGGGTATACCCTATAACACCTGTGATGCAACCACATCCGCCATTACAATGAATAAGGCTTATACAAAAGCCATAGTACACGGCATACACGGGTTGCATACTGCACGTTCTATCCAATTATTTAAAACCGGAATACATGAAGCCTCAAATGTGGTTGCTTCCTTAAAATTTCCACTATTTATTAAACCGAACAATGGCGGAAGCAGTGTGGGTATGAGCAAGGTGCAGAATGTAGCGGGTTTGCACGATGCCTTCGAAAGAGCTTTTAAAGAGGATGATCAGATATTGGTAGAGGAGTTTATTAAAGGGCGCGAATTCAGTATCGGCATAGCCAGGCTGCATGGAAAAATAAAAGTATTGCCTGCAACCGAGATCATCAGCTCAAAAGAGTTTTTCGATTACGAAGCCAAATATACACCCGGTGTATCCAAAGAAATAACTCCTGGTAACCTGACCCCTGAGCAGAATGAAAAGATAGCCGAAATTGTAACCGAGGTTTACCTGAGGTTGAATTGCCGCGGAATGGTTCGGGTTGATTTTATTTTGCAGGAGAGCACCCAGGACTTTTACTTTATCGAGATCAATACTACTCCGGGACAATCAGCCAATAGCTTGATACCGCAGCAAGTGAGAGCGGCAGGGATGAATGTAGGGGAGTTTTATGGAATGTTGATTGATTAATGTGCAAATTTCAGATGTGCAGATGTGCCAATGAAAATTGATCAATAAAATCTGAGCATCTGCATATTTTCACATTTGCATATCTGCAAATTAGATCAGGTAATGCTCAATAATATCCTGCGGTATCTTAGCCGCTCTACCACTTTTCATGTCGATCATAGTATAGTCAAACCAGCCATCACAGCACACTTTGCCGGTAGCCTTGTTAGTAATAGCAAATTTTACTCTGCAGCCTTTGTCATCAATGCTGTCAATGCCTGTTTTTACAATAAAGTAATCAGACATGGTTAGGGCACGTTTATAGTCGACATAAGCGGTGCGTACCACCCAGCCAAAACCGCGTTCCATAAACTTTTCCATAGCCATGCCGTAGCAGCGCTCCATCTGATCGTAGCGGGCAGCTAATACATAATCAAAATATTTACTGTTATGCACGTGTTGGAACATGTCGATATCGTCCGGACGTACACGGAATTCGGTTTCAAAGGTGGCGTATTGTTGGTTTTCCATAAGTTAATGCTAAATATCAATTGATTGCATAAGTTTTATAATTGCAATCTAATCAGTAAAAATAGAACCGCATTTTGGATATATTCAAATACAAATCACCCTTTTCTGATATAAACCATTCTAATTTTTTGAAATGCTTTTGGCATAGTCAATTTCTGGGGCCTTTTTTTGCCTCACTCTTATTGCAGACAAAATAAATAATTATTACCTAAACGTGTAGTATGATTAAAAAAAGGATAAGAAAATTGGCGAAAAGTTGTATGAAAAGAATAAGTTATTTAGCGGTATTATTTATTTAATATGCTGAATTTTAGATTATTGTAAAATATTTTTTTATTCTATCATCATTGTTTCAATCGAACTCGCGTTAATAGGTATTTGTTTTGTGCACATAACTCCTGCTAACACCTCATGATATTTTTCACAGCCTACTATTTCTATAATCTTTCTTTTAAAGATTATAATTATCTTTAAACCATCATATCTTCCTGTGCAGGCCAATTAACGGGGTCGTTATTCCCGGTCATTATTTAACCGGTAGTAGCTGAGTGACTGTATTTCCTGATCGCATATGCGTTCTGAATTAATTTTTAGTCTAAGCAAATGAATAAACTTATACTTAAGTCTTTTAAAATATCACTAAAAGACAGAGGGAATTGGGCGAAGGCTATATTGATGATATTGTTCTTTGCTGCAATGATAACGTCGTCAGCTAATGTGATGGCGCAATCAACAGATGCGACTCTGAGTAATCTGACAATAAGTGCCGGAACGCTAAACCCGGTTTTTGCTGCTGGAACGAACAGTTATACAGCTGGTGTAACTAATGCTACCACGAGTATTACAGTAACACCAACGACCAATGATCCGACAGCAACAGTCACGGTGAATGGGGCAACGGTTACTTCTGGTACTGCCTCGAACCCGATCAGCCTGAATGTCGGTCCAAATACGATCACAATAGTAGGAACAGCGCAGGACCTAGTAACAACTGATACTTATACAGTTGTTGTAACCAGGGCACCATCGTCGGATGCGACATTGTCTAATCTGACGATAAGTTCAGGTACATTGACACCCTCTTTTACCAGCGGCACGACCAGCTATACGGCCAGTGTGAGTAATACAACAACAAGCGTCACGGTAACACCAACGACAAATGATCCGACAGCAACAGTCACGGTCAATGGCACAACGGTTCCTTCTGGTACTGCCTCGGCCCCGATCAACCTGAATGTAGGAACAAATACGATCACAATAGTAGGAACAGCGCAGGATGGAATTACAACTGATGCTTATACAGTTGTTGTGACCAGGGCACCATCATCGGATGCGACATTATCTAATCTGACGATAAGTTCAGGTACATTGACACCCTCTTTTACCAGCGGCACGACCAACTATACGGCCAGTGTGGGTAATGCTACAACAAGCGTCACAGTAACACCAACTACAAATGACCCGACAGCAACAGTCACGGTGAACGGTACCGCGGTGACAAGTGGTACCGCTTCAACCCCGATCAGCCTCAATGTGGGTACGAATACCATCACAACAGTAGTAACCGCACAGGACGGAACAACAACAGATACCTATACGGTTGTTGTCACGCGTGCCCCCTCGTCTGTTGCAACTCTGAGTAATCTAGCCCTTAGTTCAGGAACCTTAGCACCGGGATTTGCCAGCGGAACAACAAGTTACACAGCAAGTGTGAGCAATGCGACCACAAGCATCACGGTAACGCCAACGACGACCGATGCTACAGCAACAGTAAAGGTGAACGGCACAACTGTGACAAGTGGCACAGCCTCGAACCCGATCAGCCTCAACGTGGGTACGAATACAATTACTACGATCATAACAGCTCAGGATGGAACAACGACGGATACCTATACGGTTGTAGTGACACGTGCGCCATCATCTGTTGCAACTTTGAGTAATTTAACAATAAGCAGCGGGGCCCTAAACCCGGCTTTCTCCAGTGCTGTCACTTCCTATACAGATAATGTTGGTAATCTGATTGCTTCAATAACAGTGACACCCACGGTTACCGACCCTAATGCTACAATAACAGTTAACGGAGTCGCTGTAACATCAGGAACGGCTTCATTACCTTTAATTTTACTTGTCGGGCCTATATCGCTGGGTCAAAATATAGTTACAATAGTAGTAACAGCTCAGGATGGAGTAACAAAGGATACTTATACTATCAACGTTGGCAGGGCCGCCTCATCTGTTGCAACCCTGAGTAATTTAACCCTTAGTTCAGGTACCTTAACGCCTGCTTTTGCCAGCGGCACGACCAGCTATACAGCCAGCGTGAGCAATGCAACGACGAGCATTACGGTAACGCCAACCACGACGGATGCCACATCAACGGTGACGGTAAACGGCACACCGGTAACAAGTGGAGCAGCCTCTGGTGCAATTGCTTTGAATGTCGGGACGAACACGATCACCACGGTAGTAACGGCGCAGGATGGAACAACGACCGATACTTACACAGTTGTAGTCACGAGAGCATCATCCTCAACAGCGACTCTAAGCAATTTGACCCTTAGTTCAGGTACCTTAACGCCTGCTTTTGCCAGCGGAACAACCAGCTATACAGCGAGCGTGAGCAATGCAACGACGAGCATCACGGTAACGCCAACCACGACGGATGCCACATCAACGGTGACGGTAAACGGCACACCTGTAACAAGTGGAACAGCCTCTGGTGCAATTGCTTTGAATGTCGGGACGAACACGATCACCACGGTAGTAACGGCGCAGGATGGAACAACGACGGATACTTATACCATAGTAGTGACACGTGCCGCGTCGTCAACGGCGACACTATCCAATTTGACGATCAGTTCAGGTACATTGACACCTGCCTTTGCCAGCGGCACTACCAGCTACACAGCAAGTGTGGGTAACGCAACTACAAGCATTACAGTAACACCAACCACAACAGATGCCACATCAACAGTTACGGTAAACGGTACAGCGGTAACAAGTGGTACTGCATCAGGTGCCATTGCTTTGAATGTTGGCACGAATACAATCACTACGGTAGTAACTGCCCAGGACGGAACAACGACGGATACCTATACAATAGTAGTAACCCGTGCGGCCTCGGCAGACGCTACTTTGAGTAATCTGACGATCAGCAGCGGAACATTGACGCCAGCCTTTGCAA
>DATHLW010000666.1:0-2545 GCA_035487675.1 Mucilaginibacter sp.
GAATAACAAAAGAAGGGCTGGATATGATCATCGGAGCCAAAAACAACAATACCGACCAAACCACCGACCATATAATAAATTTCGATTTATTCTTTGAGAACAGAAAAAACGCCAGTCCAACCACAGGGTATAGTTTAACCAGGGTACCCGCAACGATCAGCAAGGTAGCCCACCGCTCTTTCCCTTTCTCTACCAGCATAAAGCTTATGATAATAGTAGCCGTGATCATCGGGTTGAACTGCATATAAAATACCGAGTTGGCAAACTCAATGGCACACAGCAGCAGCATGGCCGTCTTTCTCTTATTATCCAGCGGCAGCATACTTACTGCTAAGATAACTGCCAACGCATTCGTCACCTCCCACAGGAAAAATCCCACCGCCTCGGGCGGAATAGCAAAAGGGGCAACAAACAGGGTAAATAAGGGCCCGTAATAATAAATATCACCATACTCCTTAGGATAGGCTGCATACAGGTTCAAATGCGCCCTGGCATGGTACCATGATTGGCGAAAAATGATATAATTGTTATCAATATGCCTGAAATACTTTAGCTGCCAGCTAAAAATAGCCACAGCCACATATAAGATACACGTCCATTGATAGCCGGTTAGTCCAAGGAATTTTTTAGTCATAGATCAAGGTCAACCCAAAAGTAATAAAATATCTATTGCAGGTTTAAAATTACCCCCACGTCATGCCGAATTTATTTCGGCATCCCACAGGACATTCAGCCTTGCTTGGTCTGCGATTCGTCAGCAGCAGACTTGTATATCGAATACCTTTCAGATGGGATGCCGAAATAAATTCGGCATGACGGCTTTTTGAATATCTTTGCGCTTTCAGCTATAAATTCTGCGCAATCACAAACCCACTCGCCCAAGCCCATTGAAAATTATACCCGCCGAGCCAGCCGGTAACATCCACACACTCCCCGCCGAAAAACAAACCAGGCACTTTTTTGGCCTCTAAAGTTTTGGATGACAATTCATCAGTCGATACGCCGCCACGCATTACCTCGGCTTTATCATAACCCTTATCCCCTGCCGGTTTTACTTTGAACTCGTGGATCAGTGCCGATATTTTTTCCAGGTCAGCATTACTTAATGACGCCATGTTTTTATCGGCAGGCAGCCTGTCGCTTATTGCTTCCGCAAATTTTCGGGTAAATAAACTAGAAAGATAAGCCAGCAGCATCTTTTTCCCGTTGGTTTCCCGTTCCTGTTGGATCAGTTCTATAATATTCTGATGAGGCAGCAAATCGATATAGATCCACTCACCCGGTCGCCAGTAGGATGATATTTGCAATATCGCCGGGCCGCTTAACCCCCAATGGGTAAATAAAATATTTTCTTCAAAGCTTATCTTATCATTCCAAACCCGGCAAAACAAGCTGTTGCCAGATAGTTGTGCGTACCAGTCCTGGTCTTTCCCGGTTATGGTAAGCGGCACCAATGCCGGGGCAGTTTCTGTCACCTTCATTCCAAATTTCCGGGCAGTCTTCACCCCTAAATCAGTAGCACCCATTTTGGGGATTGGCAAACCACCGGCAGCCATAACTACTTTCAGAACGGACAACTTCTGTTCTTTCCCGCTTCTTACGATGTGGACCACAAAGCCATCTCCAACCTTTTCAACACTTACAACTTCAGTATCACACCATATCTCTTGCCCAAAGTCAGCACAAAGATTGGTGAACACACTCACCACATCCTTTGCCTTATCACTTACAGGGAAAAGCTGCCCCAATGTTTTCTCTTTGCCGATAATACCGTAAGTCTCGAAGAAACTAACTGTATCATCAACAGTCCACTGCGCAAAGGCGGATTTAGAGAAATGCTCGTTTTGAGATATAAATTGCTGTGGCGATGCATACAGGTTGGTATAATTACATCTGCCGCCTCCGCTGATCAATATTTTTGCACCGGGTTGCACATTCTTTTCGAGTACCAATGCTCGCTTACCCAGGTAACCTGCCTGTACGGCACACATCAGCCCGCAGGCCCCTGCACCGATTATTATAGCGTCAAAGTCTATTTGTTTTGTTAAATTTGTAGTCATGCAAGGGGTTTCGCAAATATCAGAATTTGGAAAGATACTCATCTTTTTAATTACCGGAATTTTAATGGTAGGATTTGCCTTTTTTGTGTCGCGTATGATAGCGCCCAATAACCCAAATCCTGAAAAGCTAACTTCGTACGAATGCGGTGAAGAAACTGTGGGCAACGCATGGGTTCCGTTTAATTCGCGCTTCTATGTAATTGCGCTCATTTTCTTGCTGTTCGATGTGGAAATGATCTTCATATTACCATGGGCAACGGTATTTGGTAGCCATGAAGCCCTCAAGGTCGATAATCGCTGGGGATGGCTCTCGCTAACCGAAATGTTTATCTTTTTAGGAATTTTGATACTAGGGTTGATATACGTTTGGGTAAAAGGCGATCTGGACTGGATAAAACCCAAGCCCGTTAAACCAATTGTAGATAGCCAAGTGCCAGCATCGCTTTATGAAAAGCTGAACAAGCAACAAAGCGTTTATACAGTAA
>DATHLW010000667.1:0-9648 GCA_035487675.1 Mucilaginibacter sp.
CACCAACAGCCGAGGCATCATCAGCCTGCAGGATAGCGAGATTTTTACCGGTGATGTCTGTCAGTGTTTGTACCCACACCTCCGATTTAGTGAAACCTCCGCTTATATTGATCTGAGTGATCGGTTGAGCATTTTGCTGCACTGCATCCAGTACATCTTTCATGGCGTAGCATATCCCTTCTAAAACCGCTCTTGAAAAATCAGCCAATGTATGCTGCAGTTTTACGCCGAAGAAGTTTCCGCAGCTTTCGCTGTCCCATATTGGCGCACGTTCGCCTGTAAGATAGGGCAGAAAGATTAAACCATTGCTACCGGAGGGTACTTTGGCAATCTGGCTAAACAGGCGATCATAGTCATTTTCTGCAGGATTTGGCCCGGCAATATTTTTCAGCCACCATTGCATAGCAACGCCGCCATTATTGATCGGTCCGCCGCAGATATAGATATCGTTATCCAGAATATAGCTAAACGTCATCGCCTCAGTATTAGGAAGAGGCTTATTACTTGCAACCCGTACTGCCCCACTCGTACCGATGGTCATCGCAGCGATCCCTGGTTTGGTAGCCATACTGCCGAGGTTGGCAAGGCAGCCATCGCTCGCACCAGCAACAAATAGAATATCCGGTTTAAGAAAATCTAATGCAGCCCCGCTTTTGTTGTAATCTGTGGAAACAGGTGCAGAAAGTAAGGCGGGCGCAATGCCTGCTAAATTAAGTGCATCATCATACCATTTAAGTTGAATGATATCAAACAAACCTGTGCTTGACGCCATCGAATGATCTATTACAAACTCGTTAAAAAGTTTGTGCCAGATATGCTCTTTGATCGATATGAACTTATGTGTTTTATTAAACAATTCCGGGTTGTTCTCCCTTATCCAGATGATTTTGCACAAAGGAGACATAGAGTGGATAGGAGTACCGGTAGCTTTATATATCGACATGCCACGTTCAGTGGCTCTTAATCCTACAGCGATCTCAGCGCTGCGATTATCGGCCCAGGTCATCATAGGGGCTAATGGGTTGCCGTTTTTATCAACTGCAATCAAGCTATGCATGGCGCTGCTTAGGCTAATTGCTAATGGCTGTGTGCCAGTTTTTTCAATTATACCTTTGATACTCGCAGTAAACGCACCCCATATTTGTTCGGGATCCTGCTCATGATAGCCCGGTTTAGGAGCGTTAAAAGAATAATGTTGTTGGCAGTCCCCAAATGAATTTCCCTTAAGGTCAACTGCAACGGCTTTTACACTGCCTGTGCCAATATCGATGCCTAAAACGTATTCCATATAATGATAATGACTGCAAGATAGGTTTTTTGATAAGACAGGTCGTTTGAAAAAGAGAAAAAAATATTTTCATAAAAATTTGCGTAAGTAAATACTTACATATAAATTTGTAAGGAAATACTTACATATTATATGGCATTACAAACAAGAAGAGATGTTTTCCAGGCAATAGCCGATCCAACGCGCAGAGAGATTATTAATTTGATTGCTTTTAATCCGCTCAATTTAAACTCAATTGCGGAAAATTTTGATGTGAGCAGGCCCGCTATTTCGCAGCATATCAAAATACTGACGGAGTGTGGCCTGATCGTCATTAAAAAACAGGGTAGGGAAAGATATTGTGAGGCTAAGCTGCAACAGATGAACGAGGTTTCTGACTGGATAGAACAATACCGCAAGCTTTGGGATACAAGATTTGATGCACTTGATAATTTATTAGATCAGCTTAAAGCGAAAAATAAAAGAAAATGAATCAAATAATTGTTTATCAATAAAAATTAACCATTTAAAAACAAATAGTTATGGCAACGAAGAATAAAACAGAGATCATTGTTGAACCAGGCAAACAGGAATTATTTATCAAAAGAGAATTTGAAGCTCCGAGGGAACTGGTTTTTAAAGCATTTACAGATGCCGACCTGTTGGTACAATGGCTTGGTCCGTGTGAGCTGACCATGAGGATCGACAAGCATGAGGCACGGGCAGGTGGCTCCTACCGTTATGTACATATTGACCCACAGGGCAATGAGTATGGTTTCCACGGTGTTTCCCACGAAATGCTGGTGCCTGAAAGGCTCATTCGCACTTTTGAGTTCGAGGGCCTTCCTGAATCAGGGCACGTGGTGCTTGAAACGGCCAGGTTTGAAGCTTTGCCCAATGATCGTACGCGGGTGGTCATACAATCGGTATTTCAATCCGTTGCTGATCGTGATGGAATGGTACAGGCCGGCATGGAACACGGTGTAAATGATTCGCACAATATGCTGGATGAACTTTTAGCAAAACAACTGGTGAATTGATCTTATTTTATCAATGTCAACCAACGCTTTTGAATAAGGGAGCCGGCCTGTTAACAATGGTGCACCGGGCTCCCTTGCCAGACAATGTTATTTATAACGGAAATGGGCATAGATAGCCTGACCAGGTTGCTGAAATTCATAATACTTTAAGAAAAGGGTTGAGTATCACACTGAAAAATTAAACGCCTACGTATGTCGCAACCATCGCAAGTGCTTTGATTTCTATATATTTGATATTAAGGAAAGCTTAATGCCATTTCTTTTAATCTTCCGATTATGAAACAGCTGCCTTTTTTAATGGTCCTATGCGGTTTTATGGCGTCAATTGCCGCGGCACAGCCCAATCCTCCTGTTAAACATCTTCCGCGGATTGCTATTGCCGGATTGGGTATCGAGTCGAGTACCTTTTCACCGGCATTAACGGATGAAGCCGCTTTCCATGCAAAATATGGCCCTGATATTTTTACTATTTACCCTTTTTTCTCTCCGGATTCAGCGCTTCGTAAAGGGGCAGTATGGGTCCCAACGATCGATGGCCATGCGCTCCCGGGTGGTGCGGTTACACGCGCGGCGTACGAGTCGCTGGTAAATAAAACACTTGATTCGCTTAAAAAGCATGGGCCTTACGATGGCCTTTTTTATGATATTCATGGTGCCATGAGTGTGGTAGGGCTGGATGATCCCGAAGGTGATTTCATTGTCAGAATAAGAAAGGTAATTGGTAAAAAGACTATTATTTCGACAGCTATGGATTTGCACGGTAACGTTTCCTGGAGGCTAGCTGAGAACAGCGACCTCATCACCTGCTACCGTATGGCGCCGCACGAAGATGCTGTTCAAACCAAACGTCGCGCTGTAGCAAACTTGATAGATCGTATCGAAGGCGGGAAAGGGAAACCTGCCTACAAAGCGTATATATCCGTACCCATATTACTGCCCGGCGAAAAAACCAGTACACGTATAGAACCGGGGAAAAGCTTATATCAGAAAGTATGGCCTGCTGCCAAACAGGAAGGCATTATTGATGCAGCAATTTGGATAGGATATGCCTGGGCCGATGAACCACGAAATCATGCTGTGGTAATGGTTACAGGTGATGATAAGAAAAAAGTGACCAGTACTGCCGAGTATCTGGCGAAAAGTTTTTGGGAAGCACGCTCAAAATTTGAATTTGTAGCACCTACAGGTAATTTGAAGGAATGCCTGGATAAAGCATTGGCAAGTACAAAGCACCCGTTCTATATCAGCGATTCCGGCGATAATCCGACGGCAGGCGGGGCAGGTGATGTCACCTGGACCTTAACACAGATACTCAATCGTCCTGAATTTAAACCGGATAATGGCCCTTCGCTTATTTATGCATCTATTCCAGGCCCTGAATTAATTAAGAAAGTAATGGCCGCAGGTATTGGTGGTCATGTGGATGGTTATGCCGGTGCAAAAGTAGATTCACGGCTTGCTCCGCCGGTGCACATTGTCGGAACAGTGGAATCGATTGTAAAAGGTGATGTGGATGCCGAGGTGGAAGCCTCTATAAAAATGGGAAGTGTTCACATTATTGTAACACAAAAAAGGAAGCCATACCATCATGAGAAAGATTTTACGAAATTGGGACTTAACCCACGGACGGCAGATATTGTAGTGGTAAAGATCGGCTATCTGGAACCTGAACTTTATGCCATGCGTGCCGACTGGCTGCTGGCACTAACACCTGGCGGTGTTGACCAGGATATTGAACACCTGCCCTACAAACGGATACAACGACCCATGTTTCCGTTAGATAAAAACATGATGGCCCCTGATCTTACAGCTAAACTGGTGCCATCATCGGATGAGGTGAAATGAGAGTTTAGTAATAAGCTGTTAAAACAGCAAGCTTATTTTCGTTATTCTTATTGGTCGCTCAAATGGCATTAATCAATATGATGGCTTTTAGATTCGGATAAAATACCGTTAAAATACCCGTTGATTTAAAGAAAATAATTCGCAAGCTTTGATAACAGCTATATTGCTGTTGCGATTTTCGCTTGTGCAAAGGGTATTTCCAAAAAGGTACTCTTGCAACGTCGTTAATACTTATTCTCCCTAATTATCAAAACCTTAAAAATGAGCACATGTGAACCCTATACCCCACTATCGTTTTGCACGAACTGATCCGTCTATGAAAAATAAGGATTTCAAGCAAAATGTTGACGAAAAACTGTTAAGTCTGCTGATCAACAGTGTAAAAGACTATGCCATTTTTATGGTTGACCGGAATGGGTACGTGCTTAGCTGGAACAAAGGGGCCCAGAAGATCAAGGGATACACCGAACAGGAAATCCTGGGAAAACATATGTCTGTTTTTTATACAAAGGCAGACAACGATAAGAAGGAGCCGCAGCATAACCTGAGTGAAGCCCTTAAAAATGGCTCTTACGAACACGAAGGATGGAGAATACGGAAAGATGGTTCAGTTTTTTGGGCAAATGTTGTGTTTACCCCGCTTTACGATGATGATAAGGAACTGCTGGGGTTTGCGAAGGTTACCCGCGACATTACAGAAAGAAAAAGAGCAGATGATAAAAAAGCCGATATGATACAGGACCTGCTGGAAAATATAACCGACGGGTTTATTGCATTGGATGAAAACCTGTGCTATACCTATGTCAATAAGCAGATCGGGGAAATGCTTGGGCGCGATCCTCATAAGCTGATCGGTAAAAATATCTGGGAAACTTTTCCAGACATCGTGGGCTCGGCAACTTATAAGGCCGTTATGACCGCGTTTACTGAAAAAAAATATGTCTTGAATGAAGATTATTATGAACCTTTCGGTTTATGGCAAGAGAACAGGGTGTATCCGACAGGTGACGGTGTTTCTATGTTTATCAGGGACATCACCAGAAACAAGCAGGAAGAACAGCGTTTAAAGCTTCTCGAATCAGTTATTACCAATACTACCGAAGCCGTTTTGATCACCGAAGCTGATCCGATCGGTGACGCAGGACCACGTATCGTGTATGTCAACCAGGCTTTTACTGAAATGACCGGGTACACATCGGACGAATTGATTGGCCAAACCCCACGAATATTGCAGGGCCCGAAATCCGATAAAACAGAATTAAGCCGTTTAAGCGTAGCCCTTCATAACTACAAACCGTGCGAGATCACCATTATTAACTATAAAAAGAATGGTGACGAGTTCTGGATCAATTTTGCCGTAAGCCCGGTCACTAACAAGGATGGGAAATGCACGCATTTTATCGCTATCGAACGGGATGTAACCGAACGCAAGCGATCTGAAATTCGCTTGAAGGAGCTGAATGAAAGCCTTGAAAAACATGCCAGCGATCTGGCTATTTCCAATGCAGAGCTTGAACAGTTTGCATACGTTGCCTCACACGACCTGCAGGAGCCCCTGAGAATGGTGACCAGCTTTCTTATCCAACTGGAAAAGAAATATGGAGATATAGTGGACAGCAAAGGGAAGCAGTATATCTATTTTGCTGTCGACGGCGCCAAGCGCATGCGACAGATCATCCTGGACCTACTCGAGTACTCCAGGGTAGGCAGAACAGAAGAAGACCGATCGGAAGTGGATTTTAATCAGGTGCTGAGTGAAATAATTGTGCTTTATAAAAAGCAGATAGAGGAGTTGGGCGCAAAGATCATTTTTGAAAAGCTTCCTACGTTTCTAACCTATAAAACCCCGCTAAGACAGGTTTTTTTAAACCTGATCGGCAATAGCCTGAAATACCATAATGTCAGTGAGAAACCGGTTATTGAAATAGCCTGCAAGGAAACCAAATCAAACTATCAGTTTTCGGTTAAAGACAACGGGATCGGCATAGAGCCCGAATATTTTGATAAAATATTTATCATTTTTCAACGGTTGCATAATAAGGAGCAATATTCCGGCACAGGGATGGGGCTGGCTATAACCAAGAAAATAATAGAAAACCTGGGTGGCAAAATATGGGTGGAATCGGAAGTAGGGAAAGAAAGCACCTTTTATTTTACTATCGTTAAACAATAAGGCTGATGAGATCAATTAATACTTTGCTGGTTGAAGATAATGAGGGCGATATACTGCTCACAACTGAAGCCTTTGACGAGAGCAAAATCATAAATAAAATCATTGCTATAAGGAATGGTAAGCAAGTGATCAACTTTTTTGAATCCTTAGGCCAAAAGGAGGAAACGCTTGACCTGGTCCTGCTGGATATTAATTTACCAAAACTAAGCGGTCATGACGTATTGACTTATATAAAAAACAACGAAGAATATGCAAGCATGCCGGTAAACATGTTAACTACTTCATCTCTGGGAAAGGCTATTTTACAATCTTATAAAAACCATGTGAACTGTTATATAACCAAGCTAATCGATGTTGTTGATTTTATGAAAGCAATCGCCAGGATTGAAGATTTTTGGATCAACATTGTAACACTGCCTGTTAAATGAGAATACCATGTCAGATAAAGGGGATTATGCTATTTTGGTAATTGAAGACAATCCGGGCGATTATACCCTCGTTGAAGAATTTTTAACGGAGCAAATTGAAGAACCGATCATTTCTAATGCACGCAATTATTATGAAGCGAAAAAGATATTGTCAGCAGGAGAAAATCTATTTGATATTATCTTATTAGATTTGTCGCTTCCGGATAAAACCGGCATACCGCTGATACAGGAAATCGTGGCAATCAGCTCAGATATACCTATTATTGTTTTAACAGGTTATAGCGACCTTGCTTTTGGGGTCAGTTCACTATCGCTGGGTGTATCTGATTATATATTGAAGGACGAACTAACCGCTTTATCGCTTTACAAAAGTATTGTTTACAATATAGAACGTAAGCGGATAGTATTGGCACTGGAAACCTCAGAAAAAAGGGCACGGAACTTTGCCAAACGGTTAAATGATGTGTTGGAAGAAGAACGTTCGCGGATAGCCCGGGAGATTCATGACGAATTTGGGCAACAGTTGTCAGGTCTTAAAATGTCTCTTTCATCATTAAAAATGAATCCGGGTGTTAATGCAGATGTTGTACCAGTGATTGATGCCATGATGGCCGAAGTAAACCACAGCATACAATCTCTAAGACAAATTGCCAATGAGTTGCGCCCTGTATTAATTGATAAACTAGGTCTGTTTGCATCTCTGGAATGGCTTGTGAGTGAATTTGAAAAGAAAACCGGTGTTGTTAGCCATCTGTATGTGGACATCAACCAGCCACCGATGACCCAAACCCAGGAAATCAACATTTTCCGTATCTGCCAGGAAGCATTAACCAATATTACCAAACATGCTGGGGCGAATGCGGTAAATATGCGCATAGAAAACAAAGATGATAACCTGTCTATTAAGATCGTCGATAATGGCAAAGGAATTGGGCCGGATACACCGCAAAATGCATTGTCAATGGGCCTATTAAATATGAAAGAACGTGCCAGCCTTATCGGAGCGGACCTTAAGATCAGCAGTTTTAAAGATAGTGGCACTTTGATCGAACTCAATTTACCTACGAATGGCAAGGAAAATATTAATAGCTGACGATCATTCAGCGATCAGGCTCGGGGTTAAACAAATTTGCAGCTCAGGATTCCCTTTGGTAGAATTTGGTGAAGCAGTCAATTACGCTGAAGTATTTCAAAAGCTGAAAGAAAATGACTGGGATATCTTAATACTCGATATCGACCTGCCTGGCAGAAATGGGCTGGATATTTTGAAGCAGATCAAAGCAGAACGATCAAAGGTCCCTGTACTGATGTTTAGTTTTCATGGCGAAGAACAAGTGGCGTTGCGGGCATTGAAATTGGGAGCATCAGGCTACCTTTCTAAGGACGCTGCTGATACGGAACTGCTCAACGCTATCAATAAGATACTCGCGGGTAAGAAATATGTGTCGCCTGCACTTTCCGAACAATTTTTGGAAATGCTGGATAATAACTCAGTGAAGGAGCCTCACGAGCTTTTATCGGAACGGGAATATCAAACCTTGCTGCTGATAGCCTCCGGCAAAAATGTCTCTGATATAGCGGATATACTTTGCCTGAGCAAACCTACTATTAGTACTTACCGCGCGCGTATCCTCGAAAAAATGAAGCTTAAAAACAATGCGGAGTTAACTACTTACGCGATCTCCCAAAAGTTAGTTTAGCCGAACGGCTGTCAACCAAAACACTACAATGATTTCATAATCCTGTCTATACCGCGTCTTTCTGTGATTTAGCAATTTTGAATTGTTAAATTATAAAGACATGTACCAATTCGACAGCACTTATAATCTGTATTGCGTCAACATGGGTTGCGCGGACTCTATTTTCGGAAGGATAAAGGATACCCAGTTTCCCATTACCATAGACAACCTGATTAGCACCCACCATTGTACGGCTTGCAGCCATGTACTGGTTTCTTCTATGGAGATTGAACTGGAACAAATGCTTTCGTCAGCGGGTGTTAAATCGCCGGACAAATCAGACTACACCAGCTATTGAAGTGACATGAAAGCGCCTTTTATCACATTCATTTTATTGACCCAGCCAGAGGGTTACTGTTATACTTGTTTAAACAGGAATAACATCGTCAAAAGGATAAATAAAAAGGTGGGTTTACCGGCCATGCCCCATACTATCGGGCACAAGGCCATTAATGAAGTTAAGAAGTTTGCTGCCCCCTATATACCCGCGAAAAAAGGCGAGCCGGTTTTTGATTACCCCATTTGTTAACCGGTGAACCTTTTTTTGTAAATGTGCCCATTGAAAATGAGAGAAGTTTAGATCATTAAAAACATGGAAGGCAATAATGGAGATTTCAGAATATTGATCATAGAAGACAACCCGGGGGATTTTATGCTTGCCGGGGACTTCCTGGAGGAGCAATTTAAGAGCCCGGAGATTACGCATGCCTGGAATTTCGGTGAGGCAAAGAATGTGTTAGCCGGGAAAGGATATGAGTTTGATGTTGTTTTAATGGATCTTTCCCTGCCCGATAGGCAGGGAGAGGACCTGATTGTTGAAATCCTCGCTTTATGCGGAAAGACACCGGTGATTGTTCTCACCGGGTATTCGGATATTTCTTTTGGTGTAACGTCACTTTCCCTTGGCATTACCGATTATATTTTGAAAGATGAACTGACATCGTGGGTGCTGTATAAAAGTATTATTTACAGTGTAGAACGAAAGCGGAGCGTTTTGGCGCTGGAAGAGTCTGAAAAAAAATATAGTGAGCTTTTTCACCTTAGTCCATTACCCATGTTTGTTTTTGATGTTTCAACACTGCAGATCGTGAACGTCAACAATGCAGCGATCGGCCATTATGGGTACGCCCGGAATGAGTTCCTTTCCATGACGATC
>DATHLW010000668.1:0-3609 GCA_035487675.1 Mucilaginibacter sp.
AGATTGCTTAAGCCCGATACTGAAAAGGTCGTACGACTTATCAATCAGCATAACATAAAATGCACTTTGATATTCGGGCGGGATGATCAATTGTTCCCAAAATCAGGGGTTATGTCTTTTATTAGTCAGCTTGAGAAAGCCAAAGTACATGAGGTGCCTTTAGGGCATTGGCTGGTAGTGCCTGCATTGGATGAGTATTTATTAGATTTGTCTGAATGATACCCGAGCGCAGCAACCGATTCATCAAAAAACTGTTTGCCCCTTACCTGGCTTACAGGCTGCGCAAAGCTTTTAAAGTTTTAAAACACGATGAGGTTAAAGTATTGCCGGGGCATTCTGTGCTGCTATTATGCAATCATTTTAGCTGGTGGGATGGCTTTTTTGCGGGGCATTTAACGCATACCTACCTGCACCGCGATTTCCATATCATGATGCAGGAAGATCATCTAAAAAAACGGATGTTCTTTAACCGGGTAGGCGGATTTTCCATTAACAGGAAGTCAAAAGAAGTGATCGAATCATTACAATATGCGTCGGAGCTGCTTGGTAACCCCAATAATCTCGTAACCGTTTTTCCGCAAGGGCAATTGGTATCCAACCATTCAGATGAGGTCAACATTGAGCGGGGGATTGATTACATCGTTAAAAAAATAAAAGGCGATTGCCAGATCATTTACTATTCGGCATTTATTGAATACTTCGAGAGCCTGAAGCCATCGGTTTATTTCCGCTTTCTCGATTGCGGCACCAATCATGATTTTGACTTTGAAAAGGTAAAGGCGATGATCAACGCACATCATAAAAGAGCGCTGAAAGAACAGGTTGATGCGCAGCATTGATATAATTTAAAAATGGTAAAGCCCGGAAAAAACTTAATTATCCGCTTTATATTGCACTATTACGTCAAATTGATAGTAGGCAACCATTTTCATAAATTACAGTTTGATCCGATTGAAGTTGATCCCAATAAATCAATTCTGTTGATCGCCAACCATTTTAGCTTTTGGGACTCGTTGATCCTGTATATTGTTTGCTGTAAATTATTGAAAAAGAAGTTTTATGTGATGGTGCGCGAAGATACCACAGTGCAATTAAAGTATTTGAAATACGGTGGCGCTTTTTCGGTCAACAAGCGTTCCAAGGATATGCTGCAATCATTGGAATATGCTGCTGAACTATTGAATGACCCTCAAAACCTGGTGTTGATTTTCCCGCAGGGGAAATTGTACTCCAACTTTGTGAATGATATCCATTTTGAAAAGGGTAGTATGAGGATAATTGAAAGAGCTGACAAAAAATTCCAGTTAATTTTTGCTGCTACTTTTGTTCAATATCTGAAACATAAAAAGCCGACCGCCACCGTTTATTTGCAAAATGCTTTGGGCAAATGTAAAAGTTTTGAAGATTTAAAAAACGCTTATCAAATGCACTATGATAATGCTAAATTGCAGCAAACCGAAATTGTGATATAAAGTGATCATCGTTATCTACGCAACCTTCTTTTTCATCATTTTGCGCTTTGCCGTAACAATCTTCAATTTTATTTCGGACCCCAAACTGCGTCGTGTCAACAAAAACTATGACAGCCTTGTTTCGATACTTATTCCGGTCAGGAATGAGGAAAAAAATATTCTGACATTATTGACCTCCATACATCAGCAGGACTACAACGATTATGAAGTAATTATACTGGACGACGATTCGTCCGACCGCACTTATGATGTATGTGCCGGATTTGCTGCCCAACATTCAGCTTTCAGGGTGATCAGGGGTAAAGAATTAACGGGGCATTGGCTAGGCAAAAACTACGCATGTCACCAATTAGCAAAGCAGGCAAAAGGAGAATTTTTGCTATTCCTGGATGCAGACGAACTGGTTTTTAACGGATTGATCAACAGTGCGGTACATCGTATGCATTTTCGTAACCTGGCTTTGTTAAGCCTGTTTACCAACCAGCAAATGAAAACTTTTGGCGAACTATTGACCGTACCGCTAATGCATTATATCCTGCTCAATTTACTGCCATTACGATTGGTCTATCTATCCAAAAATGCTACTGTAGCTGCAGCTAGCGGTCAGTTCATGCTGTTTAATGCGGATGTTTACCACCAAAACGAATGGCACAAAAAGACGATGGACAAGATTGTAGAGGATGTAGAGATCATGAAACAGGTAAAATCTTTTGGCTTTAATGGTGAAAGTTTGCTGGCTAATGGCATGGTCAGCTGCCGTATGTACATCGGGTATGCGGAAGCGATCAACGGCTTTGGTAAAAATTTCCTGGCAGCATTTAACTACAATATTTTCAGTTTTTTGATATTTTTACTACTGCTTATCGCCGGCCCTATGATGGTGATCATGACCCTGAACTTTCAGTTGATCCTGATGATGGCCGGACTGATCATGCTTACCCGCATCATGATCTCCCTGGAATCGGGCCAGAATGCTTTTATTAATGTTATCTTGCACCCGCTGCAAATGTTCAGTCTGACGCTGATCGCTTTTTCGGCTATACAAAAATATTTGACAAAAACCACCGAATGGAAAGGCAGGAAAATCTGAGGCTACCGGGTCTCCACCAGCAGGCTGAGGAGCTATCAATTAACAGGAAAGCTATTTCTGTCATCGTTATTTTCCACCTGATCGGATTAATTGGCCTGAGCATTTCATTTACCCATCCGATATTCCTAAAACTCGTTCCCTGGCATTTGCTGCTGATGCTGGCAGTGATCGTACTCAATCACAACAGGATCGATAACCGCTTTGTACTCTTCCTGGTAATAGTATTCATTTCAGGGTTTGCTGCGGAATGGGCTGGAGTCCATAAACATTTGTTTTTCGGGGATTATACTTATGGCAAAACTTTAGGGGTTAAAGTATTGGGGGTGCCTTTAATTATTGGTGTCAACTGGTTTCTGCTGACCTACTCCGCCAGTGTATTGATGCAGCGCAGCCGATTAAAAAGTATGTTTTTCAGGGTGATAATCGGTTCGCTGATATTGGTTCTATTAGATCTGTTGATCGAACCCGTAGCCGCACACCTGGATTACTGGCATTGGGCGGGTGATGCTATCCCTTTGAAAAATTATCTCTCCTGGTTTCTTGCCAGTATTGTAATGCTTTTTATCTATGAACTGTTTCGTTTTAAATATCAAAGTGTTGTGGCACCGGTGCTTCTGATCACCCAATTCATTTTCTTCGGGATATTATACTTAGTGCAAGTAATTTTTTTACCGTAAATTTGCAGCGCTATGGGCGATTATCAGTTAAAGGTTACCATTGACCAGGATTCGGGCTTTTGCTTCGGGGTGGTGTATGCTATTGATATGGCCGAGGAGATACTGGAAGAAGATGGCTACCTGTACTGCCTGGGCGATATTGTACATAACGACGAGGAGGTGGAGCGCTTAAAAGCGAAGGGCCTGCGTATTATCGGGCACGAAGACTTGAAAAATCTTCACAACGAAAAGGTGCTGATCCGTGCACACGGCGAAGCACCGGAAACGTACCGTCTGGCTTTGGAAAACAATATTATGCTGATCGATGCGTCCTGCCCGGTAGTATTAAAACTGCAAAACCGTATCAAGACCTCTTTCGATAGTAAAGAGA
>DATHLW010000669.1:0-6358 GCA_035487675.1 Mucilaginibacter sp.
CAACACCCATTTCCCATCCCCAAACTCCGGCATTTTAAACGGGTTGTTTTTGGTCAACAGCGGTCCGTCTAAATCGGCCCAATCACATTGCGGTGCAAGGGCAGCGGCGGCTAAAGTGGCACAACTGGTTTCACTCATACAGCCGATCAATACTTTTAAACCCAGCTCATTTGCCTTCAGGATCATCTGGTGTGCCTCATGCATCCCTGCCGATTTCATCAGCTTTACATTGATGCCATGATATACCCCTTTCGCTTTTTCTACATCTGGTAAACGCTGCACCGCCTCGTCGCCAATAATAGGAATCGGGCTGCGCTCGGTGAGCCAGGCGTTGCTATCCAAGTCGGTTTTTAGCATGGGTTGTTCTATTAATACAACACCGTGTTCGTGCAGCCAGTGGGTCATGTCCAGGCTTTGCTGCAGGTCGGTCCAGCCCTGGTTGGCGTCTACATAAAGCGGCTTGTCTGTTACGGAACGTATAGTTTGTATCAATTCCTTATCACTATCGCGTCCTAATTTGACTTTGATCACCTTGCAGTCTTTTGCATCTTTTAGCTTTTCTATGAGTATTTCCGGTTTATCAATACCTACCGTAAAACTGGTAACAGGCATTTTTGCGGGATCGCTACCTAACAATTGCCAGCAGGGTTGTTGCCTGATCTTCCCATCCAGGTCATGCAGGGCAATATCAATCGCTGCTTTAATAGCAGGGTTTCCCGGAGCGATGTTATCGAGATAATGGATGATCGCATCAAAATCAAAAGGGTATTTAAATTGGGAAACATCAACTTTACTTAAAAACTCAGCGGCGCTTTGCTGGCTTTCGCCCATATAAGGCACCATAGATGCTTCACCGTTGCCAATATACCCCTCGTGTTTTATCTGCAATAGCATTAAAGGCGTTGAAGTGCGCGAAAATTTAGCGATGGTAAAGGGGTATTTCAGTTCGAGTTCGAAGGGTTGGTAAGTCAGTTCCATGTTAAAATCCAAAGCTAAAATATTCAGAGAAGATTTCCTGATTATCTTTGCGGCCATGCCGGCACAAATTTATTACCCGTTTCAACAATTCAATTTTAGTAACCGCACCTGTTTTTTATCCGGGCAGGCATTATCGTCCGAAGAAGAAAAGATACAGGTATTCCCTGCCTGGTTAATGAGCCGTTATAATTTGGAAGACCAGCCATTTAAATTGCTGGACGAAAGCTATGCCACTTACAAGGATATTAAAATCCCTTGTGCCGCTCAAATAAATGAGAACTATCTTGAACAATTGGAGGCAGAAATTTCGGCAGCTTTTGACGCAGGGTTTGATGCCGTAAAAAATGTAGACGAAATCAAGCTATTTCGATGGGCAGGCAAATTGTTGTATGGCATTTTGTTCAACGAGGTACAATCCGGCATTAAACAGCAACATGCCGAGGGGCAGGAGTTCAATATTTCGCAGGCCTTGATACATAAGTTCAGCAATTTGCATTTGATGCTGCAAGGCATTAATCAACCTGTGGTATTTGAGGATTTTAAACCTTTCAGCCTGTTTTTATTTAAGGTGACTAACGAAGAAGACCTGTTCGGCTATCGTGATGAGATCAATACTTTAACATTTTCATTGCGGATAAAAGACTTCGGCCTGATCATCTGTCTGCAGGATAATGGTGCCAACCGGGCTTATCATAAAGAAATACTGGAAAAAATTGAAGGACAAACCTTGCACCCCATTCAGTTTGAAGAGTTTAATGCACGGATATTTTACTCCGCTTACCTGTTTAACCGCCTGCCCGAATACAATGTGCTGCCTGCCGGTGATGAAACCTATATTGAAGCTATGCCATTGCGCGGCATAAGCAACAAACCCTTATTTGATTTCTGGCAAAACAAAACCTATGGCCAGGTATTGGAAAACTTCTGGAAAAAGTGGGGTTTTGTTCTGTTCGAGATCATCAAAGACCCGGAAAACCCCATGAGCTTTTTGTTGGATGCAGACGGTAACTTTATTAATGCAGCAGCGATTGAACTCCCCCGGTAATTGCATGGAAAAAATCAGATACTATTCCGGGTCTAAGTAATACAGTGATCATGATACCACTGAGCGCGCCAAAGAAATGTGCATCATGATTTATATTTCCAATACCCTTTTTTGAAGCATAAGAGCAGTAGATCAAATACAATATCCCAAACAAAACTGCGGGGATTTGAATTGGGATGAACAGCAACCCCATTTTACCTAACGGATTAAATAATATTGCGCTAAAAACAACCGCGCTAATAGCGCCAGACGCACCGAGGCTACGATACCAGAAATCGTTTTTATGCTTTGCTACAGATGGCAGATCGCTTAAGATTAAACTTATCATATAGAGTAATGCAAATTGCCAGTGACCCAATGCCCTCTCCAGATCAAATGCGAAAAAGTAAAAGGTCATCATATTGAAAAGCAAATGCATCCAATCGGCATGTATAAACCCGCTGGTGATCAGCGTATACACATACTTGCCCTTTGATACATTGTAAGGCTGCAATATCAGTTTGTTATAAAGATCATCGTTATAAAATGCAAAAAGGCTTATCGCGATTGTAATTGCAAAAATGATCCACGCTACCGGCGTATCGGGAAAACTAAAATTTTGTTCCATTAATTATTGAATATCAAGTTTGGTATCAGTTAATAACCTGCCTACAGGGTACCTAAGATAGGTTTTTTCGAAATAGGGTGAGTTGCGGTACACAAAATTTAATTGCGCAGCAGCACTATTGACCAATTGCGGATTTTTAGCTTTTTCGTCATCCAGCTTTTTACGCAGGTCAGGGTCTTTCTTCAGGAGTTCGGCAGCATCGTCCTCAAATACATAGTCCGAGAAATATTCCTTCTCGCCCAAAATGGAGTCGAAGAAGTTCCATGTAAAAAACGAATCTACACCTTGCGGTTCCAACGTCTCTACGATATAACGGTTAAGTGCCTGGTTGGTGTAAACCACATAATCGCCTTCATAAAACTTCACCTTCATATCAATAGGATTCAATTTAACACTATTGTGCAGATAATGCCCCTCGTATGGCCTTGATGGAGTTTTATAATCAGCGATGTAATACATCTGCAGATCAATAGTAGTATCATGTTTCAACCGGTGCATCACGATATTATTTAGCTTAAACAGTTCGATCACTTTTTGCCAGGCCTGTGGAATGATATAGGCTACCGGTTTTTCTGCGAATACTGTCGCTTTGTAATTATCAAAATATTTAATGGTTTTTGTATACGGGTTACTGCGATCATAGTATAGTCGTGGCAAGCCACTTACTTCACTGGACTTGTGCCCGGCCGTGAAGCCTTTAAATGTAAGGGTATCATACTTCTCTTCGTCCAATTGCCAGTTCAGGGCGAAAGAGGTTTGCTGTTTTACCTGTTCATCGGCTTTATGCTTTACCTCTCCGATCACTTTTGCATCGCGCTGGCAGATATCTATCAAATGCTGCATAAAATTATACGTGGCATGCACGCGCTTATCAAAAGGCTTTAACATATGCGTTTCGGTGATATAGCTGATGATATTATGCTGAGATGTATACCCGGTAGCAAATCGTGGGGTTTCAAGAAAACTTACAATACCTGAGTCAGGCGTGCCCTTTATCTCTTCTACATAAGGCGTCATTTCATAACCGCTTTTTGCCATGCGTTTATATAATTCGGGCGAAAGGGTTTTGGAGGTATACTCAGCAAGAATAGGGTTTTGCTTGTCCTTTTGGGTCTCAATTAAGGTCATTACATATTGGTAATCTGCACCGTCGCTAGTATGATTATCCAAAAAAACTTCGGGCTGCCATGTATTCAGTATTTTTTCAAATGCCCAGGCATTTTGGCTGTCTGCTTTTATAAAATCGCGGTTCAGGTCGAGGTTTTTATAATTTCCCCTGAAGCCATAAGCTCGTGGACCATTTTGATTAATGCGCGACACGCCCCTGTTCAAACAGCCATCAATATTATAAACGGCGATAAAGCACAATACAACATCATTGGGTAGTTTATTATTTTTAAGCAGATCACGCACGATCATCATACTGGCGTCAATTCCTTCAGGCTCGCCAGGGTGTATACCATTATTAATGAGCAGTACCCTTTTGTTTTGCTTCTTTATCAATTTAGGATCAAACACCTTATCCTTAGATAGAACGATCAGGCTTAATGGCTTACCCACGTCGGTTATACCATAGTTGATCATTTTCATTTGCTGAGGATATAGCTTAGCCAGTTTCTGATAGTAAGAGATTATTTCGGAATAAGTGGCTGTGTAGTTCTTATCGGTGCTTTTTTCAAAAGGGGTTAATTGTGCATTAGCCCGGAAGAAAACAAAACCTATCAGTAATGCCAGCAAGCATTTTTTCATAGAAAATAATTTTAGCAAATATAAGTTTGGGAGGCGATAATAAATTGGGTATCGGGGATATTACAAATATGATTCACGGCGGCTAAAAACCCCCTGACATTGTTTTGGCAGTACATTGAAAAATAAAAACCATTGATAATCAAATAGATAAAAGCGTTCATAAGTGTTCATGCGTGAATATGAACACTGGTCATTTTATCTGCTCACGGATATTTTTCGGAAGGCCATTAAGTACCAGGTCGTAAGAGTGGTCTATCATATCGCAAATTTGCCTGCGGGTAAGGTTACCATCTGTATGTACGGTATTCCAATGTTTTTTATTCATGTGATAGCCGGGTTGTACTTCGTGGTGTTGTTCACGAAGTTCAATTGCGAGTTCCGGATCACATTTTACGTTGAATTGATCGCCTTGAGAGATACTTGTCAGTAGGAATAGCTTTTCACCAACCTTAAACACAAGAGTATCCTCGCCAAAGGGTAAGCCTTCGGTTACACCAGGCTTTGCGAGGCAATAGTCGCGCATCTCTTCAATATTCACAGGGTTATTATAACTGCCTTATGACTTTATTATAGGATGTAACGTTACCAAAGTTGAATTTCACACCAACAACGATTTGACGATACTGATTGGTAGCATTGTTTTTGAATTTATTGGATGGATCATCGTAACCATCAAGCCCCTCGCCAAAAACCAGGCTATGCACATATCCTATATTTACGGTCATAAATGGCTCTTCATACTCATTGAAAATTTTGAACTCATAGCCAAAACGCAGGGGGATAGTTAAGTTGATACTGCTGTTACTTCCCGGGAAAACATAAGTAGATGGACCAAAGTATGGTAAACCGTTCTCACCGTAATATATGTTGGTACGTTGTACCGTGTTACTGTTAAAAATAATACCACCGCCACTGCCGAAATAAAAGCCCTTTAATACGTTGTTGAAAAAGCTTTCGCTATAGTCAATCACCTCGCCTAATTGAAAATCACCATGCAGGATCAGCCCCTCGAAATGGTTGTTGTACTGGCGGCCGTATCTATCGAGTGCTGGTGTAAGCCCCCCACCCGATAAATTACCAAATTGCAGTTCCGCAGTAATAGGGATATAAGGGCTATAGTTGTATGTGAAGCTAACGCTTTCACCAAAATGCTGGTCCTGCCTGTTTACATTGGTGTAACCCCGTTCGTAACTTATATCTAATCCAATGCCAAATTCTTTATAGTTGTAACCCACCTGGGCTTTAACCACAATAGCAACGGACACGAAAGTAAAAAGTAAAATGAGTTTTTTCAATGCTTAAAATTAGTCAATATTTTTACAATTTTTGAACCGGCAGCCCATAAGACTCCCAAAAATAAAATTTCTATCAATATAAACACCACGCTATGGACTTAAAATTTACCGTTACGGAGCGTTTTATGCGTTATGTAACTATCGATACACAATCGGACCCGGGTTCTGATACCTGCCCATCCACTCCCAAGCAAAAAAACTTAGGGCTTTTACTTGTAACGGAATTGTTGGACATCGGGTTACATGATGCGCACATGGATGACCATGGTTATGTGTACGCTACTGTACCCGGAAACAGCAATAAAGCGAATATTCCGGTAATTTGTTTTTGCTCACATATGGATACTGCCCCAGATTGCAGCGGAACAGGTGTAAAACCCATCATTCATAAAAATTACCAGGGGCAAGACCTGGTGTTGCCTGACGATACCTCACAAATTATCAGGCTAAATGAACATCCTGAACTGAAACATCAGATAGGTAATGACGTGATCACAGCAAGTGGGACAACTTTACTCGGGGCTGATAACAAGGCAGGTGTTGCCGAAATTATGGATGCCTGTTACCAGTTAATAAATCACCCTGAAATAAAGCATGGCGATATAAGAATATTATTTACTCCGGATGAAGAAATAGGTCGTGGTGTAGATAAAGTTGACATCAAAAAATTGGGTGCCTACGCTG
>DATHLW010000670.1:0-5805 GCA_035487675.1 Mucilaginibacter sp.
GAATAAAGTAAATATGGTCGCTGTCCCGATAGCTATCGGGACGAGCCCAGCCTCAGGAGCAGAGCGCCGCATGTCAGCGGAGCTATCTTATATCTGACGTTTTACCTAAATTAGTGGTGTGGTGATAACACCGACCACAGGCCAAAACCGAACGCCTTAATGTCCGTTTTTGTTACAAATGCATATATTAATAGTCGTGCAATTGTTTATATATCAATATGTTATAAATTTGGAACGGCGATTGAGCTAATTAACCCACTTGAATTCATATACGCTCCATATCACCCTGTACGATCTGTTTTTCTTCGGAATGATATTCATCGGGCTGAATTTTGCCCTGTTGTTAGCATTCGTCAAAAACGTCAATCGCAGCGCAAACCGCCTGCTTGCCCTGGCGCTGGTTACAATGATCTTATGGATGATGCGGATATTGGCTATTGATATCCGGCTGCAAACCTACCTGCCCGGCTGGGACCGGATGCCCATGCAGTTTTTGCTGGCGCTGGGCCCGCTGATCTATTTCTATGTGCTGAAAATAACGCGCCCGGAATATAAATTCACCTGGATGGACCTGCTGCACTTCAGTCCGCTTTTGCTCGAACAAGGCGCCCTGGCATTGGAGATCAGGGAAAGCATCCGGACGGGGGCGGCTACTTACGCTACCACGGCCTTTCAGCTGCTGAACCCGGTATTACAATTGCTGATATTTATTTCCATCATCACCTACCTGTATCGCGCTCATAAACTCATTGAAAACTTTTACCGGCGGTTGCAGCCTGTCCTGATGGACCGGTCCCGGCTCGAATTCCGCTGGCTGCGCCGCTTACTGGCGGCCACCGCTTTGTTATGGCTATTGTGGATAGCTTATGCAGCCGTCGATTATTTTGGCTACCGCAACCAATTGGGGATACACGTTTATTACCCATTTTATATCTTTTTTGCGGTAATCATCATCTGGACGGCTATGGCTGCTTTTTTAAAGCCTCAAGCTGGTGTGATCATCCGGCAATCTCCGGCCCTCAAACCATCGGCTCCTGCTGAACTGAGGGGAAAAGGCGCCTGGCTCAAAAAGCTAATGCAAGCCAACGTTTATCACCAGGACCCGGAACTCAGCCTCAGTTCACTGGCGGAACAACTTGGGATACATTCACACGAATTATCCCGGATCATCAATACGGTGCTGAAGAAAAACTTCAATGATTTTATCAATGAATACCGCGTTCGGGATGTAGCATCAAAAATGCAGGACCCGGCTTATGAGCATATAACCCTACTTGGTATGGCATACGATGCCGGATTTAACTCCAAAGCCACTTTCATCCGGGCTTTTAAGCAATTAACAGGGAAAAATCCAGCAACTTATAAGCGTGAACTCGAAAAAGAGGTTTCAACTTATCATTTGCAACCTCACTCTAAAACGAGACAGATAATTTTAGTTCCTGAAATCCCTAAATGGACTCATGAACAATTAAATTACAATTATATGCTTCGCAATTATTTAAAGATCGCATTCCGCAGCTTCTGGAAGCACAAGATATTTACCTTCATCAATATCATAGGACTTTCTATAGGTATCAGCGCATCGCTGGTTATCTATTTAATTGTACACTACGATTTTACATTTGACAAATTTCATAAGGACAGCGACCGCATATATCGTGTGGTGAGCAATTTCAAGTTCCAGGGTAACGAAAGTCATAGCCGCGGCGTTACCAGTCCGATGGGTCCGGGTATAAAGAGCAATGTCACGGGCGTCGAGGTCGTGGCGCCCTTGTTTACTTTAGGTCCCGATGTTACCGTATCGGGCAAGCACAACGAACCGGTAAAGTTTAAGGCCCAGGACCACATTACCCTGGCCGATCAGAATTATTTTAAGATAATCCACTATACATGGCTGGCCGGTTCATCCACAACTGCATTGAATGATCCTTATCATGTAGTACTTACTTCCGAGCGCGCGAAGGTATATTTCCCCTCACTCACCTACGAACAGATGCTCGGTAAAACGATAACATATGATACATTAAAAACAACGGTATCCGGCATTGTTGAAACGATAAAAGAGAATACCGATTTTTCCTGCCACGACTTTATTTCATTTAGTTCAGCCAGGCCAAAAACCAGGTTAGGAATGGATGTTAATCTGAATAATTGGGGAAGCACTAATTCCGCGTCCGAAGTGTTTATCAAGCTATATCCTGGCGTTTCGGCAGCTAAAATACAAGCGCAGGTAAATGCGATGTACAAAAAGAATAACCCGCAAAGCCCTGACGCTATAAAAAACGGAAGTTCACAAACCTACACCGTTCAGCCACTCAGCGATATCCATTTCAACCAAACCTATGGCACCTTTGATTTCAGCGGCCCCGCCAGCAAAACCCGGGCTTACCTGCTGCTGGTAGTTGCCGGTTTTCTTTTGATACTGGGTTGTATCAACTTTATCAATTTGACAACGGCACAGGCTACTCAAAGAGCGAAAGAAATAGGCATCCGCAAAACCATGGGCAGCACCCGCACACAATTGGTGGTCCAGTTTTTAAGCGAAACCTTCCTCATCACCCTTTTTTCTGTAATTATTTCAGTGTGTTTAGCTCCTTTGATCCTAAAGCTATTTTCAGATTTTATCGCGCCCGGCGTTAAGGCTGATTTTATCAGTCAGCCCGGTATTTTCCTGTTCCTGTTTATTTTGACGATCGTGGTTTGCGTTCTATCCGGCTTTTACCCGGCGCTCATGCTTTCGGGCTATAACCCTGCTTTGGTACTCAAAAACCAGGCGCAAAGCAACAGTCACAAAACAAGGAACGCATGGCTGCGCAAATCGCTGACGGTATCGCAGTTTGTGATAGCACAGTTTTTCATCATGGCTACCATACTGGTAAGCAAGCAGATCTATTATGCGCTGCATAAAGACCTGGGTTTTAAAAAGGACGCCATTGTATTTGCTGAAACCCCATATAAAACCCGTAAAGCAGCAACTAACCAGGTAATGGCAAGCAAGCTGAGATCGTTGCCTGGCGTAGCAATGGTGAGCGTAGGTTTTGAGCCGCCGTCATCCGATGGAACCAACTCCACTAATATGGTTTATAAGGATGGAAAAAAGGAAATTACTACCTCTGTCGAGATGAAATTCGGTGATGAAAATTATATGAAGCTATATCATATTAAGATTCTTGCCGGCCGCGGTATTGAGGCCGGTGATACATCGAAAGCTTTAGTCATTAATGACAAATATGCCAAAGTACTCGGCTTCAAAAATCCGAATGATGCAATTGGTAAAATGCTGGCTTCGAAGCGCATTGTTGGCGTTGTGGCCGATTTTTATACGTATTCGCTTCAATCTCCGATAAACCCGCTGGCTATCCTGGCCGCTGGTAATGGCAACTTCTATAATGGCGTTATCCATATTGCTCTGAAACCTGAAACCGCGAGAAGTAGCGACTGGCAGAAAACAATGGCCTCAATGGAAAAAATATGGAAGGAAATGTATCCCGATGATAATCCCAATTACCAGTTTTACGACAAATCGATAGAGCAGTTTTATGGCCAGGAAAAACAAACTTCAACCTTGCTCACCTGGGCCACAGGATTGTCAATATTGATAAGCTGCCTCGGGTTATTAGGATTGGCTATTTACACTACCGGCCAGCGCACCAAAGAGATCGGCGTACGCAAAGTTCTCGGCGCATCGGTATCGCAAATAGTGGCCTTGTTATCCAGGGAATTGGTATTGCTCATCCTGCTGGCATTCGTAGTCGTCACGCCGCTTGCCTGGCTGGCCATGAACAAATGGATGGAAAATTATGCGGATAAAACGGCCATCAGCTGGTGGATTTTTGCGACGAGCGGAGCAGGTATGTTGCTGGTCGCTTTCATAACCTCCAGTTTTCAAACAATTAAAGCAGCTATTGTGAACCCGGTGAAAAGCCTGCGCTCAGAATGAGCGTAATTAGAGTCAAGAGCCAAGAGTAAAGAGCCAGGACAAATCTTCACTCTTGTATCTTGACTCTTGGTTCTTCTTTTTTGGTACATCATTTATTTTAACTTATCATTAACATTCTGCCTGTTAATATTTTATTAATTTGGAACAGCGATTGAGCCAAATTAAAAACTTGAGATCTTATACATTCCATATAACCCTTTATGACGCCGCGTTCTTCGGGGTGCTGTTTGTCGGCTTCACTTTTATCCTGCTTTTATGGTTCACTAAGAAAGCAAACCAGGTCGCAAACCGGTTTTTGGCCCTGGCATTGGCTGTTGCTGCTTTGTGGATAGCCCGGATATTGAGCATTGACATCGGGCTGTCAACCTACATTCCTTTTTGGAGCCGTCTGCCGTTGCAATACTCACTGGCGTTTGGCCCTCTCATTTACTTTTATGTGCTTAAAATAACCCGGCCGGAATATAAATTCCGGCGCAGGGACTTGCTGCATTTCAGCCCCTTATTGCTGGAACTAGGCGCTTACGTCTTAGAGACCCGGGAAAGTATAAAAACGGGCGCTCCGACTTTCGATACACTGATTTTTCACCGATTGAACCCTGTATTACAGTTATTGGTATTCATTTCGGTCATTATTTATCTATACCGATGCCGCACACTGATCGAAAATTTTTACCGACAACTAAAATTTACCGGCGGCGACCGGTACCGGTACGAACTGCAATGGCTGCGTAACTTACTGACAGGTTTCGGGCTATTATGGCTGTTGTGTATACCCTTTACAGCTGTAGATTATTTTTTTTACAATTACCAATTAGACGCACAGGCTTACTATCCCTTATATCTCCTTTTGGTGTCAATGATCATCTGGATGGCGGCGAGGGCGTTTTTAAGGCCGGAAATTGGTGTGCAGCCAGATGCTGTACCAATTCTGAAACCATTGCTACCGGCAGAGTTGAAGCAGAAAGGTAATTGGCTGAAGAAGGTGGTTAAGGAAAACCGCTATTACCAGGACCCGGAATTAAGCCTGAACTCACTTTCTGAAGAGCTCGGCCTGACTACCCACGAGTTATCACAGATACTCAATACGGTGCTCAAAAAAAGCTTCAATGATTTCATTAATGAATATCGCGTTCATGATGTGATCGGTAAAATACAGGACCCTGCTTATGACCACATAACTCTGCTGGGCATTGCGTTTGATTCAGGGTTCAATTCCCAAAGCACCTTTAACCGCATCTTCAAGCAAATAACCGGGAGAAGCCCGTTGGAATATAAAAATGAACTGAAAAAAGAGTACCCATCTTATAATATGGGCAGTCATTCCCAATCTACGAAGGTAATTTCGAACCATGAAACCACCCCGAAGTGGTCTCTGGAGAAATTAACCCGCAATTATATGTTTAAAAATTATTTCAAAATAGCACGGCGCAACCTGATGCGCAATAAAAGCTATGCCGCTATTAATGTTACCGGCCTGGCTGTAGGTATTGCCGTTTGTATGGTGATCTTTATCATTATACAATATCAAACAAGCTTCGATAGTTTTCATGCAAAGAGAGGTCGCATTTACCGCGTGTTAACCGAATATCATAGCGCAGAATCAGGAAATGTTTCTTATGGGAAAGACCTTCCTTTTCCAATCCCATTAGGATTAAAAACGGCTTTCCCTCAACTGGAAGTAGCTCCAATTTTTGCCAGCCAAAACGATCAGTTGCTGATAGTTGATAATAAGGGAAATACGGAAAAAGCATTTAAAGAGCAGCGGGGTGTATTTTTTACAGAACCTTCATTCTTTAAAATATTTAACTTCCCTCTCATTGCAGGTACATATGAATCATTAAAAGATCCGAACAATGTCTTGCTTA
>DATHLW010000671.1:0-2245 GCA_035487675.1 Mucilaginibacter sp.
TTGTTAGATAGCTTCTATAAAAAACTACAGATAGAAGCCCGTGTTATCGGCGAAATGGTAACCAATGTGATTATCCCGGCAGCAATAGCGTATCAGAGCAGGCTGGTTGAAAATGTAAAAGGACTAAAAGACATTGGTTTAAAAGAGTCCAGCTATTCTGCGCAACTGGACATCATTAATAAAATATCGGAACACGTAAACTTTATCAAGTCAAATGTGGAAGCGATGGTGACTGAGCGTAAAAAGGCAAATGCTATTGAAGACATTCACGAGAAATCAATGGAATATGATGAAAAAGTAAAAACATTCTTTCAACCGATACGGTATCATGTGGACAAGCTTGAACAATTGATTGACGATGAGCTATGGCCACTTCCAAAATTCAGAGAATTGTTATTCATAAAATAGATGAGACACTAATTCTGCGAATTTAATCGAATTACACGAACACGAATTTGTAATATCTCGCATTTACAAATTCGTGTTTCCATTTGTGGAATTCGCGTCTGATTTTTCTTCTTCGTTCAAGCTTCGTATATACTGCAATTTTAGATGGTCGTAAAAAGAGTGTTTATCTACTAATATAGCTACCAGGCTGGCGACCATTCCTGCAAGTATCAGATGAAAGATAACATTGTTGCGGTCAGTCATCTCCAATACGAGGATAGCTGATGTAAACGGCGACCGGGTTACACCTGTTAAAAAACCCACCATTCCGGTTAAGACAAGTAAATTGGCATTCGTATCCGATAAATGGAACCAGGTTGATACCAGCGAACCAACACTAGCTCCGGCTCCTAATGCTGGAGCGAATACCCCGCCTGATCCGCCGGTAGTAAATGACAATATCGGTCCGACCATTCTTATCAAAGGCATATACCATACCGTATACTTATCAGAAGTAAACAATGCCTTTTGCATGATATCCTTGCCTGACCCTAAAACGCTATCATTAACAAAAATTGCGATCCCGGCCATGATCAATGCACAACAAACAACATATAATACATGCTCCCGGTTGAAATTGAATTTTGATTTCCATTTAAATATGACCAGGATTATTTTGGCCATACCACTTCCCAATAAACCCGTAATGATGGCGACAAGTATAACCCCGGGAAATATAAAACCAGAAATAGCACCCATTTTTGGATAACCAAGATAAAGATACGGCCCTAAAATACCCTGAGCTGTTAACCCGGCAATTATTACAGATGAGAAAATGGCGGTTTTAAAATAACTGAAGTGCGTTTTGGTTAGTTCTTCTATGGCAAATACAATACCGCCCAAAGGCGTATTAAAAGCTGCCGCCAGGCCAGCAGCAGCACCAGTAATGATCATATTCCTTTTTGCCACTTTTGGCCACCACGCCGGTAAAATTTGGTTGATCTTTCTAAAAACTGAAGCTGCGATTTGAATAGTCGGCCCTTCCCGCCCAATCGCCCCTCCTCCTATTGCAAATACCAGGCTGGATACTATTTTGATTAGCATCACCTTTATACTTAAAAGCTTATCCACCTTTTTGTCACTCCTTGGGCCCGAAATCTCAATTGCCGCAGCAACCTGCGGGATGCCGCTTCCTCTTGAATATGGCGCAAAGCGTTTAACAAGCCACCATGCCGCTAAAAAACAAACAGGCATTAAAATCAATAGATACCATGTATGCTGTTTATAAATTACTGCCGTGAGATTTTCTGCCAAAAGAAAAAGCCTGGCATAAAGCACAGCTATTAAGCCTGTAATAACTGAAGCAATCCAGAAAGGAATAGCCTGGAGTACGTTTCGTTTTAGTTCTTCGTTGTGGAGGCGGTCAAATGTGTGTTTTAGGTGAAGGCGGACTTTAGATACGACAATATTTATCATGAACAGATAGATGAGTGTTGCAAAAGTAGTGCTTTTGATATTTCTATACTACTATTAAGCAGTATATTTGCCCATGATTTCTTCGCAAAGATACGATCAAAGAGGGGTATCAGCCTCAAAAGACGACGTTCATAATGCCATTAAAAACATTGACAAAGGCATTTTCCCAAAAGCTTTCTGCAAAATAATTCCTGATATATTAAATGGCGATCCAAATTATTGCAATATTATGCATGCCGACGGTGCCGGGACTAAATCATCCCTCGCATACAGTTATTGGAAAGAAACCGGCGATATTTCAGTTTGGCGTGGTATAGCTCAGGATGCTATTATTATGAACCTTGACGACCTGTTATGCGTGGGCGCGATTGATAATATTTTG
>DATHLW010000672.1:0-5262 GCA_035487675.1 Mucilaginibacter sp.
GACCAACAAAGTGGATGTTCCTTTCACCTATTCCGAAAAGGGTAACACAGCGTTGTTCAAAGGCAGATTACAAATAAAACGCACGGATTATGGTGTTGGCGGAAGCTTTATTATGTCGAATGACGTAAACATTTCAATAGACGTAACCACCAGCAAATAATTAACCATAATTTAATATCAGTTACATCTATAAAAAGCGTGTAATAACATACAAATTGTAACTTTACTTGTATGAAATTGCGTGTCCTTGTATTTATAAATGCATTGGCGGTGGCTATTACCGTCTCTGCAGTAAACTATTATTTTAAGCACAGCTGGTATGATGTCGGCATTACTTTTGGCCTAACGCTAACCATCAGCTTTGTTACCTTTTACATCCTGCTCGAAAAGTATATCTACTCCAAGATCAAGATCATATACAAACTTATTCATAACCTGAAGCTTGGCCGTGACCTTCGCGATGCTTTAGGTGAGCACGTAAGCGCCGACCCTATAAATGATGTGGAGCAGGAGGTAAAGGAATGGGCAGGTCAAAAGAAATTGGAGATAGACGAGCTTCGCAGGCAGGAAAAATTCCGACGTGATTTTTTGTCGAACATCTCACATGAGTTCAAGACGCCTCTGTTTGCCATACAAGGTTATATTGATGCGATTATAGATGATGAATTTGAGGATACTGATATGGCACACCAGTTCCTTGAAAAAGCATCTAGAAATGTTGACAGGCTGAGCTACCTCATTAAAGACCTCGATGAAATATCTAAACTGGAAACAGGCGAGATGCCAATCAATTATGCCAAATTCAAGATCAATGACCTCATCAAAGAGGTATTTGAATCCATGGAGCTTAAAGCAAAAGAGCATAGAATAAAATTAGTTTTTAAGCAGAAATACGATGAGCCGATACTGGTAAGTGCTGACAGGGAAAAAATAAGGCAGGTGTTGGTTAACCTGATCGACAACTCATTCAAATACGGGAAAGAGGACGGCAGCACAGCTATAAGCCTGTTTGAGCTTCACGACCAGGTATTAGTTGAGGTAACCGATGACGGCATAGGCATTGAAGAAAAATACCTGCCACGCCTGTTTGAGCGTTTTTTCAGGACCGATACCAGTCGTTCAAGGCAGATCGGCGGTTCGGGCCTTGGGCTTGCAATAGTGAAACACATTATAGAGGCACATGACCAAACCATCAATGTACGAAGCACTGACGGACTGGGATCAACCTTTGGATTTACCTTGCAAAAATCCAAACAGGCACTGCCATTCCCGGTAATACCAGCGCTAAAGAGTTAACATTATATTAACATTGCAAACATTACCTTTGCACAAATTTAATATAGCATAATAAATACACCTGATACTAATACATCTCAAATGTCACTAAATAGCATCTTCCAGTATTTTGTTCCTAAAGACAAAAAAATATTCTTCCCGTTATTTGAACAAGCTGCAAACAACGTAGTGATCATGTCCGTCGTGTTAGTTGATGCCGTAAATTCAAATGACCCTGCAACCAGGGAAGAGTTGTTCAAACAGATAGACAAATTAGAAAATAAGGGTGATGAGCTGACCCACCAGATATACCTGGAATTGGGTAAAAACTTTATCACACCCTTTGACCGTGAAGATATTCACTCGCTGGCAACAGCAATTGACGATGTGGCCGACTTTATACAGGGTGCAGCAAACAGGATGAGCCTGTATAGAATTGATGACTATAATGAGCATATTCGCAAACTGAGTGAGCTTATACTACAGGCTAGCCAGGACCTGGAGAAAGCTGTACGTGAATTAAAAGATTTGCGAAACGTAAGAAACATAGCCGATTCGTGTATAAGGATAAACAGCGTAGAAAACCAGGCCGACTATGTATTTGACCGTGCCGTAGCAGATCTATTTTTATATGAGACTGACGCTATTCGCCTGATAAAATACAAAGAAATTTTAGCAGCATTAGAAACCGCGACAGACCGTTGCGAGGATGCAGCAAACGTAATGGAATCAATATTAGTAAAAAACGCCTAATTTCACTGAATGGTCACCTCATCCCTGGTTGTAGTAGTTTGCCTGGCGTTACTATTTGATTATACCAATGGCTTTCACGATGCAGCCAACTCGATCGCTACCATAGTTTCCACAAAAGTATTAACCCCTTTCCAGGCAGTACTTTGGGCAGCTACATTTAATTTTATCGTATTTTTCTTCATAAAAGACCACAAAGTAGCCAATACCGTATCAAAAATAGTCGTTGAGCACTTTGTGACCATACCTGTATTACTGGCCGGCTTAATAGCAGCCATCAGTTGGAACCTGATCACCTGGTGGTTTGGTATCCCATCCAGTTCGTCGCATACGCTGATCGGGGGTTTTGCGGGGGCTGGTATCACTAATGCCTTATACATGGGCTCATCCGCTGCGAGCGCCGTAAATATGGGCTATATCCTGAAGATCATAGCCTATATCGTCCTGGCGCCATTTATGGGACTCATATTTGCCTACATAGTTACTATCATCGTTTTACATTTAAGCAAAAACTCAAGGCCATCTACCGCTGAAAAGTGGTTCAAAAGAATGCAACTGCTATCTTCTGCAGCATTAAGTTTTGCTCACGGTGGCAACGATGCGCAAAAGGTAATGGGTATTATTTATGTTGCACTGATAGCGGGCAAAGTAATACCATCAGGCGCTCATATGCCAGATTGGATACCGCTGGCTTGTTACTCGGCAATTGCCTTAGGCACGCTTTCCGGCGGTTGGAAAATTGTGAAAACAATGGGTTCACGTATCACTAAGATCACCCCACTAGAAGGCGTAAGCGCTGAAACGGCGGGTGCTATCACTCTATTTTTTACTGAACATTTCGGCATACCGGTTTCTACTACGCACACCATCACCGGCTCTATTATCGGTGTAGGTTTAACCAAACGCTTATCTGCGGTTCGCTGGGGATTAACCATCAATATCATCTGGGCCTGGATCATCACTATCCCTATTTCGGGACTAATAGCAGCGGGGGTATTTGCCTTAATCCGGGCAATAGGTTAATTTTACGATTCATTGTTTAATTAATTATACCTATGAAAAGAGCATTTATTTTATTGCCCCTGTTAATTATTGGCTTTACACTTACCAGTTTTGATAATTGCAAGCCAATAACAAAACACGGAATTTACCCACAAATTATCCCTTCGAACCTCGAGATAGGCAATGCGCTTAAACAGGCGTTGCAGCAGGGAACAGCAAAAAGTGCCGATCAGTTATCTGCAGTAAACGGCTTTTTTGGCAACGCCGCCGTTAAGATACTTTTCCCGCCCGAGGCACAAAAAGTTGAAAGAACTTTGCGCGGTATGGGTATGAATAAGCTGTGCGATAATGTGATCCTATCACTAAACCGTGCTGCCGAAGACGCTGCCAAAGATGCCAAACCCATATTTATAGATGCCATTAAAAAAATGACATTGCAGGACGTGTCTGGCATATTATTGGGACAACAGGATGCCGCAACCCAATATTTTAAACGGACTACCACCGCTCAGTTGACTTTAAAATTTAAGCCGGTGATTCAGGCAAGCCTTGACAAAGTTGGCGCCACCAAATACTATGGAACAGCTGCCGGTGAGTATAATAAATTGCCGTTCGTAAAGCATTTAAACCCGGATATTTCGGATTATGCTACTCAAAAAACAATTGATGGCTTATTTGTAGAGATTGCACAGGAAGAATTAAAAATACGTCAGAATCTCCCGGCTGCACGATCAACGCCGTTATTGCAGAAGGTGTTTTCTTTTGCTGACAAGAAAAGCGGCAATTGAGATGTACATTCATTTTAGCGATGGGTTTGATACCCATCGCTAAAATGATAATTAATGAAACTTTACAGTAACAGTAACTTCTTTAGGTTTTCCATCACTACCACCTACCCATGCCAGACCGCCGTTTATTAATGAAATAGCTTTTTTATCAGCATCATCACTCAGGCTTTTTGTTATTTTAAACTGGCTCAGGCTGCCGTCTGCGGCTACGATAAAGGTTAGCTTTACTTTCCCTGTTTTGCCATCCGGAGACTGAGCATTCTTTTTAAGGTAATCATCAAAAGCATTCCAGCCATCATGCGGATGAGCATCTTCAGTTTTAGCTGCCTTATCTTTTTGCGTGTTCGTCACCACCACTTCGGCAAGCGAACTGTTGGCAGGTTCAAGGCTGATGCTCATGGAATCTTTATCCGCTTTTACCTTTTTCCCGCTATAGCCAATATAGTTCACCGATAGCGTTTGGCTTTTCGCAACATCCGATAATACAAACTTGCCATTTGCATCTGTTACTGCACCAAAATTACGGCCAACTACTTTCACCGTTGCACCTGTGATCGGAACACCGTCGTTACCAATCACCCTACCTGAAACGGTGCGGCTATCATCTGGGGTTACGGAAACCCCGTCAACCCTGCTTTGCACCAGGGTTTGTGTTGATTGCTGAACTTTAGGTTTAAAGGCAGCGGCTGGGTTAGCCTTTTTCTTTTTGGTTATGTCACTAACAAGCATTTCGTTTGCGCCTACTGAATCTTTTTTCGGGCTCAAGTATCCGTAGTCGCTTGATTTATCGGCATTGCCAGCGGGCGCAGTCAAGACAGGCGATTCATTATTGTCAACTGTTGCTATATCAGCTGACGCAGGAGATTTTGCTTTAGCTACCGCAAGTTCTCTCAAAACAACTTTTGATGTGTCAACTTTCTTATAAGCTTTACTATTATCTGCTTTAAATTGTTGAGGTGCTGCCTGGGCAATGGTAGTTTTACTGTCTTTTCGCGACGTATCCGCTGTTACAGCAGGGGCAGAAATAGCTGGTTGCTCTTTTTTCTCAGCCACTACATTTTGCGCCACAACGGATTTTGCCTTTTCAGTGCCCTGCCTATTGGTAAAAAACCATATGCCTGCACCTAAGACAACCAATATTGATGCGGCTGCAGAGAATGGAATCCAAGGAATAATTCGTCTTTCCCTTTTTTCTGTGCGGTGATGCAGTCGGTCGGTCAGATCTGCAAGGTTAGCATCCTGACGGGCAGGAGCATGTTCAAAACCTTCCAGCGCATCCATCAGGAACGGATCATCCAGGGCGCGCCTTTCCAGTTCGTGCATAGCACGGGCGTTAAGCTCCCCGTTAAGGTACTTCCTGATCTGCAATATGTCCTGCTCTCTATTCACTATTCCTCTCCAAGCATATTTTCAGGTTTCGTTTCCCGTTTTGGATGTAACTCTTCAC
>DATHLW010000673.1:0-2607 GCA_035487675.1 Mucilaginibacter sp.
AAAAAAAAAAGGCACTTACAGCAAGTAAGTACCTTCAATATATAATTATTGAGAACTGTGTTTCTGTCCTTAATTTTTCTCTTCAAACTTGTCTGCATCCAGCTTTATCTTATCGTCCGGTTCTTCTTTGCTTTCAGCCCATAGGGTTACCTTCCCATCTTTGCCCTCGATAGTTACTGTATAATCCCTTGTCTCGCCGCCATCATTGCTGAGCGAAATATTAAGCATGGTCTTTCCATCTTTAAACGGTACCTTCCAGTCACAAACATTTGACTTCACGGTGCCTGTGAGTTTCTGGTCTCCATTGTCTTTAGCAATGGTAACCGTTATTTCTGATTTATTAAACTCAACTATGGTCTTTTCATCTTCGGCATGCTTCAATGTGCCGCCGGCATCAAAATGCTGGGTTTTAGTTGAGGTAAGACTAACTTTTTTATCGCATTGCGCGAAGCTCATAGCACTGCAGGCTGCCAGCAGAAAAAGAGCAATAAGGATCGATTTCATATCTTTTGATTTTTTTTTAGCTAAATCAAATATATGTGTTTTATATAGTATTATGCAATACATAGTTCTATAAAAATCAATACATATTTATAATTTATTGATTTTCAGTTATATAATTTTAAATAAAAATTACAGAATAGCAAAAACAGACCCCCATTCGGATACTTTATACTGACTGCATATACCAACTTTTGACATTAAATCAAGAACGATAACACATAATTGACTTATTTTTGTGCGATATCATAATCTACCCCAATGAAAGGCTTGCCTCTTATTCTACTTAAAACCGTTATTATATCGGTTATTGTCTCCATCGCTGCTAATTGCATTTATTATGCGGTTATTACCCATTCAGGTGATCATGATTACGGACATGCTGTTCCGTTGATCATGGAGCGTACATTTTTCCTGGGTATCATCATTGGTGTCATGTCTTCACCGATGCTATTTTTGTATCATCCTAATTATTGGGATAGTTTAGCAGGAAGACTGCTTCTATATTTTGCAGGACCAATCCTATTCATCATTTCCGTATTTTATGTAAGTACAAACCCGGTAACCCAAACAGCTGACCTGCTGACAGGCGCTGTTTTCTTTATAGTCAATTGCATTTTTTATTACGTACTAACCCGAAAAAGCCAATCCGGCACTACTTATAGAACAAGAAAATAAGGTTTATAAAAAATTTAGGTAAACTTGCATCATTAAATGAAAGCATTTTACGGAGACCTCAAACTCGGAATTTTAGGCGGCGGACAGCTCGGACGCATGCTGATACAGCAGGCTATCAACTATAATGTAACGGTTAAAGTACTCGACCCCGACCGCGAAGCACCCTGTAAAAAATTGTGCGATGAATTTGTGGTTGGCTCTTTGGGCGATTATGAAACCGTTTACAAATTCGGCAAAAAGGTTGATACGCTAACCATCGAGATCGAGAAGGTAAATGTGGACGCCCTGGAGCAATTAGAAAAAGAAGGGGTGATGGTGTATCCGCAGTCGCGCATTATCCGTCTGATACAGGACAAAGCCCTGCAAAAACAGTTTTTTAAAGAGAACGATATTCCAACCGCTGAGTTCCAGGTCATATCCTCAGCTGAACAATTAAGAAAGAGCCACATTCCTTTCCCTTATATCCAGAAATTGCGCCGTGATGGGTACGATGGAAGAGGGGTTTACAAGGTGCCAAATGAGTCTTATCTGGCTAAAGCCTTTACCGAACCGAGCCTGATTGAGCGTTTGATTGATTTCGAAAAGGAGATAGCTGTAATAGTGGCGCGCAATGAGGATGGAGAAACCCAGGCCTTCCCGATGGTGGAGATGGAATTTAATCCGCATGCTAACCTGGTAGAATTTTTAATCTCCCCTTCTACCCTGCCTTTCGAAGTGCACGAAGAAGCTGAACGAATAGCAAAACGCGTAGCTGAGTGTTTGAATATCGTCGGGTTATTAGCGGTAGAGATGTTCCTGGATAAAAACGGGAAAATATTAGTGAATGAACTGGCGCCGCGTCCGCACAATAGCGGTCACCAAACCATTGAAGGAAATGTGGTTTCGCAATTCGAGCAGCATTTACGCGCTATATTTAACCAGCCTTTGGGCGATACTGCCTGCCTGAATCACGCCATTATGATTAACGTATTGGGAGAAGCAGGCCATGAAGGCCCTGCAGTTTACCAGGGCATCGAGGAAGTATTGAAATGTGCAGGCGTTTATATACATTTATATGGCAAAGCCTTAACCAAACCTTTTCGTAAAATGGGTCACGTGACTATTGTTGATGCAGACAGGGAAAAAGCCATTGAAAAAGCAAGGTTTGTGCAGAAAACTTTGAAAGTGGTGAGTTAATTTACGAAAGCGTCATTGCGAGGAACGAAGCAATCTCTATGCTATACAGGGCAAATAGAGCGGTGATGAACCTACATAGCCGCTCTCCTAATCCGGGATTGCTTCGTTTCTCGTAATGTCGGTTAGATTGACTGTCTTGGTGTCCTGTTGTCCTATACTCCTGCAACAGGACAGCAAGACAACATCACTTAGCCAATGCCAATAACCCATGCATATCAAGCTGCTGGGTAAACATCGTCAAATCGCCACTAT
>DATHLW010000674.1:0-4768 GCA_035487675.1 Mucilaginibacter sp.
CGCCGGTGGTTGCAGCACTTGTCTCGGTGCAGTTACCATCTCGGGTAACAACTACACGCGTAACACGGCTTATTATACGGTTGCACATGCTTCGGAATTTGTTCAGGCAGGCGCGGTGCGTATATCTTCCAACACGTTCTCAACCAGTATCCAGGATGTGGCATTCAAAAACCCTGATGGCAGTAAAGTAGTGATCGCATTGAATACAGCAAACTCAAGTCAATCATTCAAGATTAAATGGGGCAGCGAATCATTCACTTATACATTACCAGCCGGTGCGGTTGCGACCTTTAAATGGTACGGCACACAATCCAACGGCGGCCCACCGATCGGGCAAACCATTACCCTCAAGTGTTTCCATAATTTTTATGTAAGCAGCGAGAATGGTACCAAGGCCATGACCTCGACCCGCACAACAGCACAGGCATGGGAACAATTTACCGTGGTGGATGCAGGTAACGGGAAAGTTGCACTGCAGGCTATGGGTAAATATGTAAGCAGCGAGAACGGCACACAGCCAATTACCTGTAACCGTACCAGCTATAGCGCCTGGGAAGAATTTAACTGGATAACAAATGCCGACGGGACGGTATCATTGCAAGGTAACAACGGAGATTACATATCCTGCGAAAACGGGGTATCAATGACCTGCACCCGTACATCTATTTCGGGATGGGAAGCATTTAAAGTAAACCAATAAATAAACCTGTATAAATCAATTATTATGAAAAGTAAGCTATTTAGATTTCTGAAAAGCACTGGAATAGTGCTGGCTCTTGCGGCAATGTTCAGCTCTTGTAAAAAGGATATGAATCAGCCTGTAACTGACTTTAACAAACTGGGAAAGCCAACGGCCGTTGCTACCACCCCGCGTGCGGCAACTTATCAGCTGGTATGGTCGGATGAGTTTAACGGTACCGGCGTTGACGGCTCAAAATGGAACATCGATGTAGGCAATCCGGGCGTAAATAATGAAAAAGAATACTACCAGGCCGCAAATGCTACTGTAAGCAACGGCAACCTGGTGATCACTGCAAAACAGGAGAATATTGGCGGACAGCCGTATACATCAGCCAAATTGAATACCTCGGGCAAATTCTCGGTTCAGTACGGGCGTATTGAGGCGCGCATCAAACTGCCTATGGTACAGGGGACATGGCCCGCATTCTGGATGCTGGGCACCGATATTAACACCGTAAACTGGCCCAATTGCGGAGAGATCGATATTATGGAGCATGTGAATACTACCAATACTATTTTGGGTACCATGCACTGGAACGGCGGCAACGGCCATGTTCAATACGGCAGCAGTACAACCACTACTCCCGGCGATTACCACATATATGCCGTAGAGTGGGACAGCAACAGCATACGCTGGTTTGTAGATAATACTTTGTATGTGACAGGTAATATCCAAAACAATATTAACAATACTGGCGCTTTCCAGCTTCCGTTTTATATTATCTTAAACCTTGCGATGGGCGGTGACCTCCCTGGAAACACGATTGACAACAACTCCTTACCAACTTCAATGTTAGTTGATTATGTGCGTGTGTATAAGCTTGTCAATACTACCGGGCCGCCTATCGGTCAGGTCATCACACTTAAAGGAAGCAACGGATTGTATGTAAGCGGCGAAAACGGTACACAAGCCATGAACTGTAACCGCACAACAGCACAGGCCTGGGAGCAATTCTTAGTTGTTGATGCCGGAAATGGCTTGGTTGAACTGCAAAGCATGAGCAAATATGTAAGCAGCGAAAATGGCCTGCAACCGATAACCTGTAACCGTACCACTGCGCAGGGATGGGAACAGTTTACCTGGGTGAGCAATGCAGACGGAACGATCTCGCTCCAGGGAACCAACGGGAAATTTGTAAGCAGCGAGAATGGTACACAAGCCATGACCTGTACCCGCGCTACAGCACAGGCCTGGGAAACGTTCAGTGTGAACCAATAACGCAGGTCAGTTTTAGAAAGATTAAAGTTGATATTTGTTATACCCTCCAGCATCAGTATTTACTGATGCTGGTTTTATTATAATAATGACTAAATCACACAAATTCATATTCCTGGCGGCAACATGCCTCTTTTATTGCAAAGCGGCTCAGGCACAGGATGCTAACAAACTACAATTCTCTGGCGGTGCAGGTTATCAAAGGGAGAATTTTCATTGGTCTATAGCGGGTAACATTAACGGACAAAGCCCCAATGTTTATTCGGAATTGAAATGGAAAAGTATTTCAGGGATAAAATGGGATGCAGCAATGCAATGGAATTTTTACAGCCGTTTTTTGCTGACTGGAGGTTACGATCGCTCATCAATCACTTCAGGAACATCCAATGATACAGATTATGGTGGCGATAACCGAACAAACCCGGTATACAACCAGAATTTTAGCAGCAACAAAGGAAGTACGTCTGCGTGGTCCGCTGGGCTGGGATATAAATTAATAGCAAATAAACTATGGAAGCTTACTCCTTATGCCGGTTATGGCATCCATTATCAATCCTATTATTTGCTGGGCGATGAAGGTAGTTTTGGGCAGCTGAACACAACCTATAAGCCCCAATGGGAAGGGCCTTTCATACGGCTCACCTCCAGTGTTCAGCTTTTAAAGAACCTGGAAGCCTTTGGGGATTTTACTTATAACCAGGTAAAATATAATGCCGCTGCTGATTGGAACCTGATTCAAAACTTTCAGCATCCCGTAAGTTTCCGGCAGGCTGCCAATGGCTATGGTATTGATATGGAAGCAGGGCTTTCCTTTAATATCAATCGGCATTTGGCCATTAATACCGGATTTGGATTTTTTAACTGGGAAACGGGTAACGGCACTGATACCCTTTACCTTACCAGCGGTGGAACTGAAAAAACTCAAATGAATGGGGCAACACGGAATGGAATGCTGTTCAAGGTGGGCTTAAATATTAAATTATAGAAATTTAGAGCAAGGCCTCTATAAAAAAGAAGAGCCCCTGATGGGCAGGGACTCGTTCAACCAATTATAAAACCTAAGAGAGAAGAGAGAGACGCAGAGGACGGGATCGAACCATCAAAATGCCGCCAAATCAGCGCCCTGCATAATTTTTATGGATAATGAAACCATAAAGATTAACTATCATGGGACAAATATATAAATGATTTATTAAATATGTATATATAATCTATAGAAAAAGTAGAATATTTTTAGAGCCATTTGAAAACCTTTCCAAAAACGTAAATCAGGATATTTATGCCACTATGAGGTCATTGGGGAATATGAGCCTGAATGTACTGCCAACGCCCGGCTCAGATGTTATTTCAATTCGGATATGATGAAAATCAGCAATAGATTTTACAATAGGTAAACCTAGCCCAAAGCTGTCTTGCTGAAGCGACCTGGTGAATTTTTTAAAACGATTAAAAATATGGGGTATCCGGTCAGAACTAATGCCGATTCCAGTGTCCGAAACTTCTATAATGAATGATTTAATGCCGGTATGCCCGGTTATTTTTATTTCACCACACTCCTTATTGTATTTTATCGCATTGTTGATCAGGTTGAAAAACAAGTTAAAAAGCAGAAATTTGTTAACACGGTTCAATCCCCATTCCTGCGGAATATCGATTTGGCAAGTTATTTCTTTCTCCTGCATGCGGATAGATATTTCTTCATAAACCTCATGTATCAAATCAGACAATAACACCTTGTCCTCCTTCAAAAACTGCTCATTTTCTATTTGCGATATCAGCAGCAATGTTTTGGTGATGCTTTTTAGACGGTTCAATATCTTCTGCATTTCGACCAGGCGAACCTTAACATCATCAGCAATATCCTCCTGCTCAAACATATTCTCGATCTTCGATTGCAGGATGGATATCGGCGTCATCAGTTCATGTGATGCATTCGAGATAAATTCCCGCTCTTTTTGGAAAGTATTTTCAATGGTCTGGATCATTTTATGAATGCTGATGTCCAGGTACTCAAAATCCGTAGTTGAGGTCTTAACCTTTTTATAGGGAGCGTGATTTGGAAATTTATGTCCTATCAATTTTGTTTTGATGATCAGCCCTAATGGCCTTAAAACATAGGTAGAATAGATCTGGTCGGCAAGAATAGTAAGTAGTATCATGCCCAGGAGTATCTCAAATGCTATGCTTTGCAATGGTGCAGCGGTTTCATTAATAGTATCCACGCTTTTACCTATCTCCAGCATATAATTTTGCTGGCCGCTCTTAAAATTATGGCTCAGTATCCTGTACTGTATGGTATCACCTTCAACTACACGCTTCTCATTAACAATTTTATCGATATTTTCATTTAAGGAATCAACTTCCAGGCTGACATATTCCTCTTTAAGCAAGGCATTGTAACTACCATAGCTTTCGCCATTCTGAATATAGTTTTTTATGCCCAGACTATTTACAATTTTAAGCACCTTGTCTTCCTGCCTGCGCAGCCAGTTGTCTGTATAGCTACGGTTAATGTCCCTGATCAATGTAGGCAATAACAACACAAACAGCACCACAATTACCAGTTTTGAGATGGTATTAAACAGTGTAAGTTTGGTTCCGAGTTTCAAATGCTTAACTATTAATGTTTATTCGATAGCCTAGGCCCCTTACGGTTTCGAGCCAATCTGGCTGGCTATAGACATTTAATTTCTTGCGGATGTTTTTTATATGTGCATCAATGTAATTGGAATCGTAATCATCATTTACGATGCTTCCCCATATATGCTCACTTAATTGGGACCGTGTTAACGTCCTGTTTTTATGTAACAT
>DATHLW010000675.1:0-4028 GCA_035487675.1 Mucilaginibacter sp.
GGAGTTAATACCTGCATCTTCGGGAACGGTATATTGCAAACGGGTTTTGGTAGTGGTAAACCCGGTATTTTGGCGGTATTTCTGTGAATAGGTTTTATCGAGGTTTTGGGTAACAGCTACGCCGCCAAAAATGGCCTGTGCGCTGAACAGGGCTGAGACCGGTGAAGAACGGCTTGCAAAAATGATTGGCGCGTTGATATTATCCAAATGTGCTAATGAGCTGCCATCGCCAAAATAAGCGATCACCAGGTTTTTTGATGGTCGTTTTTCGGAAATAAAGCTAATGACCTGCGGATTGGCCATGTCAGCATCCGTGAGCTGCACGATCAGGGTGTTATACAACTTCGTGTCAAAATCAAGTACACCCTGTCCCGGCAAGCCAACATATTCCATTCCATTAAAGGAGGTTACCTGGCTATATTTATTCAAAAGACTATCAAATGCCGTGGTATAGGGATAGGAGAAATGGATACTTGCAATACTTAGTTGGCCCAGCTCTTTCAGCGGGATCTGGCTTTGTGCGTTATTTAACAGTACGGTTGATTTTTCGACAGCTTTTTCTTCGTTAACGTAGGCTTGACCAGAAAAAGGGGGATTTTGTGCACAGGCTGAATGAACTAAAACAAATCCTGATAGTAGCAGGACACAAAATCTCCATCTATTTTTTCTCATATACTTTTTCTCCGTTAACAAAGGTTTTTAATACTTTAACATTTGGCAGCTCTGATCCCTGTACTTTCATGATGTCATTATCCAGGATTACAAAGTCGGCGTATTTGCCCGGCTCTATGCTGCCCTTTTCTTTTTCTTCAAACTGTGCCTTTGCTGCCCAAATGGTCATGCCCTTTAACGCTTCAATCCTGCTTATCGCATTTTCGGGCTGAAATCCTTCTTCGGGATAGCCTTTCAGATCTTTGCGCTCAACCGCTGCATAAAAGGTATAGATCGGTTTAATATTTTCAACCGGAAAATCTGTTCCCAAAGGCAGCCAGCCATTTTGGTCAAGTAACTGTTTATAGGCATAAGCCGTTTTTAAGCGCTTTTCTCCAAGCCGTGTCCCTGCCCAGCGCATATCAGATGTGGCATGTGTAGGCTGTACCGAGGGGATGATACTATAATCGCCAAAATAATGAATGTCATCCGGCGATAATATCTGTGCATGCTCAATCCGCCAGCGGCGGTCGTTTTTTCCTTTCAGCACGCTTGCATAAATTTTCAGGATGACACGATTAGCCGAATCGCCAATAGCATGTGTGCACATCTGGAAACCTTTAGCAGCTATTTTTTGTGCCACATCCTTGAAATGTTGCTGGCTGCTTAACAAAAAGCCCTTCCAGTTTTTCTGATCATTATATGGTTGAAGCAAACAGGCGCCTCGTGACCCCAATGCGCCGTCGGCATATACTTTAAACCCGCGAACATCCAAACCTGGGGTTTTAAATACGCCCCGTTTGAACAGGTAATCATAATTTTCCTGGCGATCAGAAAGCATGACATACATCCGCATTTTAAGCTCGCCCTTATGTTGCAATTGAGCGATTGTATTGACCATAGTGTAAGGCAATCCGCAATCCGAAACAGTTGTTAGTCCATCAGCAAAACAATTTTGCTGCGCATCCAAAAATGCTGATTGTATCACCTGATCGGTTGGCTCGGGGATTTTTCGGGTAACTATGCCTACGGCATTGTCCACCAAAATGCCTGTGAGTTTGCCTTTTATAGTTTCGATATCTCCACCGTTAATAGTTTGTCCGGGTTTTACACCTGCCAGGTTTAACGCTGCCTGGTTGGCAATGGCAGCATGCCCGTCGATACGGGTTAATATTACCGGTCTAACAGGGAATAATGCGTCTAATCTCGATTTATCCGGGAACTTTTTTACTTTCCATTTATTCTGGTCCCAACCGCGCCCGATTATCCAGCCATCAGGATTACGCTTTGCACCCGCCTGTACCGAATCTACTATTTCTTCCCAGCTTTTGGTCGCATCCAGATTTACTTCCTGCAAACCTAACCCATATTCATAAAAATGAGAGTGCGCATCAATAAAGCCCGGATAAACCGGTTTGCCACCCGCGTCTATCACCTGGCGTGCTTTGTATATCGACTCTAATGAGTCATCTTTACCCACCGCGACTATTTTCCCCCCATTTACCACAAACGCATCGGTGACCGAAAACCTGGCATCTACCGTATAAACCACTGCATTTTTAACCAGCAGATCGGCATTGAAATCCTGTTGTTTACAGGCTGCAAACAACAACAGCAGGGGCAAAAATCTTTTCATAGGCAAAACAAGGTTTTTACTATATACAAGTATCTTGATATTATGTTGTTTTTTAAAACAGAAAGTCTTTGAATAAGTCATTAGTCACTGGTCATTTGTCATTTTATTACGCTGGCGACCAATGACTAATGACCAATGACCATTGACAAGTACTGTCACACAATTATAATAAAGAGCGACTTATAACCACTCAGCAGATATACAGTTGTCAAAAGATAGAGTTATGCTGTCAAATATTTAATTTAGCATCCTAAATGATCTGTCTGCCAGTTGGCGGAGGGAGAAGGGAAATTGTTTAAATGCCAGATATAATTCAGCTTTTACCAGATTCGGTAGCCAACCAGATTGCAGCAGGGGAAGTAGTGCAGAGGCCCGCATCGGCAGTAAAGGAGCTGATCGAGAACGCGATAGACGCCGGGGCGGATAAAATACAACTAATACTGAGGGATGCCGGTAAATCGCTGATACAAGTAATAGACAACGGCTGTGGGATGAGTCTTACAGACGCTCGTATGAGCTTTGAGCGCCATGCCACCTCCAAAATACGTAAGGCCGAGGACTTGTTTGCCATACGCACTATGGGTTTCCGTGGCGAAGCGATGGCATCTATTGCTGCGATTGCCCAGGTAGAGTTAAAAACACGTCGCCATGAGGATGAGTTAGGTACCTGCATATTGATTGAAGGCTCGGAGGTAATGAGTCAGCAGGCTTGTTCGGCTAATACGGGTACTTCCATATCCGTCAGGAATTTATTTTACAATACACCGGCCCGGCGCAATTTTTTAAAGAGCGATCCGGTAGAAATGCGTCATATCATCGATGAGTTTCAGCGCGTGGTGCTGGCTAATCCGGGTATATTTTTTACGATGCACCATAACGGGCAGGAGGTCTATCATTTACCTGCTAATTCACTTAAGCAGCGTATTGTTCATCTTTTCGGGAATAGTTATAACCAACGACTGGTGCCTGTTGAGGAAGATACATCGATCATCAAACTGCATGGCTATGTGGGCAAGCCGGAGTTCGCTCGTAAAACAAGGGGAGAGCAATTCTTTTTTGTAAACAACAGATTTATCAAAGATGCATACCTGAACCATGCAGTGCTCACAGCATTTGAGGAGTTACTGCCTGATGAAAGCTACCCATTGTATGTGCTGTTTATCGATATTGATCCGTCAAAGATCGATATCAATGTACATCCAACTAAAACGGAAATAAAATACCAGGACGAGAAATCGATCTATGCGATTATCCGGTCGGCTGTAAAACGCTCGCTCGGTAAATACAATATTACCCCGACGCTGGATTTTGATCAGGAAAATAGCATCGGGCATTTGATCACAGAAAAGCCCATGGAGCAGATTGTTCAGCCAACAATTTCCTTCAACCCGGATTTTAATCCATTTGCCAAGGAGGTACCGAAGGCTGAGAGAGGAACAACTTATTCACGGGATACCAGTGAATACCAGCGCACACCCATCCCGCAAAACTGGGATACCCTTTACGAGATCAGCAAAAGAGAATCATCTGTACAGCAGGAAATGCATGGTGAAGTAACTATTCCTGTTCAGGAGCAAGAAGTAAGTAAATCAAGTGAGCGGCAATTGTTCCAGATACATAACCGGTATATCCTGTCGCAAATCAAGTCTGGTTTTATGCTGATCAATCAGCAAGCGGCCCATGAGCGTATTTTGTATGAGCGCTTTCTGCACCAGTTGGATAACCATTCGGGAACCAGTCA
>DATHLW010000676.1:0-2828 GCA_035487675.1 Mucilaginibacter sp.
CTTTGCTAAGTCTTCCGCCTTTTTTTGGTTAGATCTTGTATCAAAATGATTGCAGGCACAAATAAATATCAGTCCTATAAGATATATTCTTTTCATAGTGACAGGCTTTTAAAGCCAAGATAATTCTTTTTTATTAACGCATTCGTATGAAACTGTATAAAGGGCACCACCAATTGATAAATAATACTTATTACTTTTTATAAAATATATTTGCATTTGATATTTAAATACCTAATTTAGAATAACTTATTTGCTACAATCTAATGTTGCTTTTTCCCCTAAATTAATATCAGCTATTGCCTCTATCAACGGCATTTAGTGGAATTTTTATTGTTACCAATTTGTTTTCTGGACTTTAAAATTTTAGCGTATGCAATCCCACTTATCTGTCAAATCAGCCATTCTGGCTGTCATCCTTGTTTTAATCTTTGTAGTTTCCTGGGAGCTTTACCTGCGACATAGAGGTATACATGCCGATTACGACGACAGCCCGGAGCTGTGGGCACACAACCGTGCAATGGTTTATGAACCGTCAGACAAAGCCACTGTATTCATCGGTTCATCGCGCATCAAATATGATTTGGATATCCCGACATGGGAGAGCATGACACAAAACCATGCCATACAATTGGCTATGGTAGGCTCCTCACCCCGGCATTTTCTGACTGACCTGGCCGATGACCCTAACTTTAAAGGGAAACTGGTTGTTGATGTGACAGAAGTATTGTTCTTCAGCAAACGTGGGAACGAACGACCCGATGCAGGTATAGCCTATTACAAAAAACGCACGCCTGCTCAAAAAGTAAGCTTTGTTTTGGACAAACCAATCGAATCAGGGCTGGTGTTCCTGAATGAGGAACAATTATCAATAAATGCCATATTAGGAAAATTACATATTAAGGACCGCCCGGGTGTTTATCCTTTCCTGGATTTCCCGTCGGGATTTACACAGAACATGTTTAACCGGCAAAACAAAATGACGGATGCTTTTGTAGCTGATACCAACCAGCAAAACCGGGTAAAAGCGATTTGGGGGCTTCTGAAAAATGATCCTACCCCACCCATGAGTGGTAAGCCTTTGGATTCGGTAATGCAATCTGTAAAGGCTGATGTAGATAAGATCAAAGCAAGAGGCGGTGATGTTATATTCACACGTACACCATCTACCGGCTTTTTCCTTGCAGCGGAACAACATGGTTACCCCAGGAACGCTTATTGGGACAGATTGCTTAAAGAAACCGGTTGCAAGGGAATTTATTGGGCCGATTACCCGGCACTGGCAAAGCTCGATTGCCCGGAACTTTCACATTTATCACCTGCAGGTGCTGTAACGTATACGCAAAACCTTGTCAGCATATTAGAAAAAGAAAAAGGCTGGAGTTTCAACACAGCACACTGATGTCTTAATTATTCATCCTAACCAAATTAAACTTATTGCGCCATGGTTTTTAACTCTTATACATTCATCGCTTTTTTTGCCATTATGCTGGTTTTGCATAATCTTCCAATATCATGGAGGGCAAAAAAAGTTAATCTATTATTAGCCAGTTATATTTTTTATGCAGCCTGGAACCCACCATTTATTTTGTTGCTATGGTTGTCAACAGTAGTCGATTTTTTTGTGGGCAGAGCGTTATACACGCAGCCAAACATACATAAGCGCAGGTTGCTGCTGGTAATAAGCCTTATAGGCAACCTGGGTATGCTTTGCTTTTTTAAATACGGCGGCTTTATATTGGAAAATTTTGTTCATCTGACTAACCTGTTAGGGGTCGATTTTCATCCGGCAAAACCTAATATCATTTTACCTGCCGGTATTTCTTTTTACACATTTACAACACTTTGCTATACCATTGATATGTTTAAAAAGAAAAGCAAGCCGGTAAAATCCATGCTTGATTTTGCATTGTTTGTTACCTTCTTCCCTCACCTTGTTGCAGGGCCAATAGTTCGTCCGCCGCAATTAGTGCCGCAATTTGAGACACCACACAAAGCAACCAGGCAGCAATTACTGGACGGCTTATTCCTTTTATCTCTCGGACTATTTATGAAAGTGGTCTGTGCCGATACGCTGCTGTCAGGGGCGTCAGATATGATCTTTGGTTCAGCTGGCTTAATGGGGCCGTTGGACGCCTGGACGGGTGTGCTCGCTTTCTCGGGTCAGATATTTTTTGATTTTGCGGGATATTCTACATCAGCTATTGGTGTAGCTATGTGCCTGGGCTTTATATTGCCCCAAAACTTTGTATATCCCTATGCTGCTATCGGCTTTTCTGATTTCTGGCGCCGGTGGCATGTTACTTTGTCAGCATGGCTGCGCGATTACCTGTATATCCCTTTGGGTGGTAACCGTGAAGGCAAGTTCAGGACCTATATCAATATCATGATCACTATGCTTATTGGCGGTCTCTGGCACGGCGCCAACTGGACCTTTGTAGCCTGGGGAGGATTACATGGTGTATACTTATGGGTGGAGAAAGCTATAAGGGATAGCCGGGCCAAAATATCCGCCGCGCCTACTGACGGTTCCCCGGCACCTGTTATCGCTACAGCTTCATTTGGACCTGATCTTACAGGCAAGCGGCCTGCAGGTTTTTTGTATGCACTGCTTACCTTTTTGCTTATCTGCGTAACATGGGTTTTCTTTCGCTCACCAACCTTTACCGAAGCCTGGCGATTGTTGCATTCAATGCTTGGCCAGGCACCTCCAAGCGGACCGCCTTTACTGGCAACTGCCACTATTATTAAAGTCGGCGTTGTTATCGGGCTTATGCTGATATTCCATTGGGTAATGCGCAATACCACGGTTTTGAAAACAACAGGCAAAA
>DATHLW010000677.1:0-2017 GCA_035487675.1 Mucilaginibacter sp.
TCATCAGCAAAATATCGTTCCCGCAGTACAACAATCACTAATAAACGCTAAAGTTAGCAAAAATGATATTGATGCGGTTGCTTTTACCCGTGGCCCTGGACTTTTGGGGTCGTTATTGGTTGGCGTTTCGTTCGCTAAAGCCTTTGCACTGGCAAGAAATTTACCATTGATTGAGGTAAATCATATGCAAGCGCACGTATTGGCTCATTTTATTGATGATCCTAAGCCGTCGTTTCCCTTCTTGTGTTTGACAGTATCGGGCGGCCATACTCAGATCGTGTTGGTGAAAGATTACTTTGATATGGAGATCGTCGGGCAAACCAATGATGACGCAGCGGGGGAAGCTTTAGATAAGACCAGTAAAATTTTAGGTTTGCCTTATCCCGGAGGGCCGATGATTGATAAATACGCCCGTATAGGAAACCCGGATGCATACCAGTTCCCGGAGCCCCAGATACCCGGTTTGAATTTTAGCTTTAGTGGATTAAAGACCTCTATTCTGTATTTTATTAGGGATAATGCCAAGCTGAGCCCCAGCTTTGTAAAGGATAATATGGCTGATATCTGTGCCTCTGTTGAAAAACGGGTAGTTACTATTCTGCTGAATAAACTGAAAAAAGCGGCACACCAGTATGGTGTTAAAGATGTAGCACTGGCCGGAGGGGTATCAGCGAACACAGGTTTGCGCCAGGGACTGAAGCAAATGGGTGAGCAGATGGGCTGGAATACTTTTATCCCGCAATTTCAATATTGCACGGATAATGCAGCCATGATAGCTATTGCCGGATATCATAAATATCTGAACGGTGAATTTGTTGGGCAGGATATATCCCCATTAGCGAGAATGCCTTTTTGAGGTGAAAGCTGAGCTTTATTATATTAAATGCTATTTTTGCAGCACTTTCGGACTTTCGGTCTTCCCGTCTTCCGGACTATTTTTAAAATATGAATTTCCCATCTATTATCTTCTTTTCCGTTTTTGTGTTGCCACTGGTGGCATTTTTTGTGTGGCTTATGCGGCAGGATAAACGCAAAGGCATAACAGGACTTATCGTGTTAGCCATAATTGTTATTGGCGGTATTGTATATATGTACTTGAAAACCGGGGGCAATTAACAAAAAAAGCCTCCCCAAAATTGGGAAGGCCTCATTATTCTATTCAAAAAACAAAAACTATTCTGTTTCAACCACTAGTTTATCGCCGGTAACCGTTTCTTTTATTTTGGCTTCCAGTTCTTCCATTAGTTCGGGGTTATCCAGGATCAGCTGTTTAACCGCGTCCCGTCCTTGTCCAAGGCGTGACTCTCCATAACTAAACCATGATCCTGCTTTTTTAATGATGTTATACTCTACGCCCAGGTCGATGATCTCACCGGATTTAGAAATACCTTCACCAAACATGATATCAAACTCTGCAATACGGAACGGCGGAGCCACTTTGTTCTTTACAATTTTAACTTTTACCCTGTTGCCAGATACCTCATCAGTATCCTTGATCTGGGATATACGGCGAATATCCAAACGTACCGAGGCATAAAATTTAAGCGCATTACCACCGGTAGTGGTTTCAGGATTACCAAACATTACGCCGATCTTATCGCGTAGCTGGTTGATGAATATGCAGCAGCATCCTGTTTTGCTGATGGTCCCTGTTAATTTACGCAGGGCCTGTGACATTAAGCGTGCCTGTAAACCCATCTTGCTGTCGCCCATTTCGCCTTCAATTTCACCTTTTGGTACCAAAGCAGCCACAGAATCGATCACGATGATATCGATCGCACCAGAGCGGATCAGATTATCGGCAATTTCCAAAGCTTGCTCACCATTATCCGGTTGCGAGATCAGCAGGTTCTCTACATCAACACCTAATTTCTTAGCGTAGAAACGATCAAAAGCATGTTCCGCATCAATAAAGGCAGCGATACCGCCATTTTTTTGCGATTCGGCAATAGCATGTATGGCTAAAGTGGTTTTCCCTGATGATTCCGGCCCGTATATTTCTATCACGCGTCCTTTT
>DATHLW010000678.1:0-9138 GCA_035487675.1 Mucilaginibacter sp.
GCATTGAAACGTGCTTTTGCACCTGAGTTCCTGAACCGCATTGATGATGTAATCGTGTTTAACTCTTTGGGCAAAGAAGAGATATTCAAGATCATCGATATCGAACTCGCTTCATTATTTGGCCGTGTAAATACATTGGGCTACAAGATAACTCTTACCGATAATGCAAAAGAGTTTATTGCTGATAAAGGATTCGACTCACAATTTGGCGCCCGTCCATTGAAACGAGCTATCCAGAAATACCTGGAAGATCCTATCGCCGAAGAGATATTGAAAGGCGAACTGGTAGAAGGCGACACTATGGAAGTGGATTACGACAAGGAAACAGACCAGGTCAAAGTGATCGACAAAAACAAAAAAGGCGAAAACAAAAAGCCAAAAGAAGAAGAGCAGGAATAAGCTGTCCTTTATAGATATAGATAAAGACAAACCCCGTCAGTTTAAACTGGCGGGGTTTTTGCTTTGTATAGGTTATAAACCAATAGGTCTGTTGAGAAATATTTATGACCAACGACGAATTATATGACGATATACAAGAGGTAAAAACCGCCTTTGTGATCACATTTCTGATCGTGGTTTATTGCTTTTTTGAGATCATTAAATTCAATTCTGCGCATATTGAGTGGAAGGTGATATGCTCTTCTGTTGGGTTTATCGTAGTGAGCGCAGTTGATATCGTCCTTTTTATTCAACTGATCAGGCTGCAACGGGAATTTAAAAATATTCCTAGAGACTCAGATTGATATCTTGAATTTTAAACTCCCGGTACTTCCTGCCTTTTAAAACTGAAGATATTAGTACGTTGCAGGTATTCTACTTGCTTCGCAGGTTTTTTGTAGGTATATAGCCACCATAAATTATACTTCAAACAGAAATTATAAAAGAATATCGGCAGCACGATGCCCGATGACCATATCAGCATAATAAGTACGGGTACATAGGTGATATGTAAAAAGCTCTGGAAAAATATGCGGGCCAGCGTCATCACAATTACCTGCATACAATAAACAAAAAGCGAGTGGAAACCAACGATACGTATCCAGGTGAATAGCTTATACTTTTGCAGCAAGAACGAGAAGTTGATGGATATGGTACAGCCTACCAGCGCCTGGAATAAATAAAAGAAAGGCATCTTGTTTTCTAGCAGATCGTTCCCATACGGGCTTGGTTGCCGGTTGATTTCTGTTGCAAAATACTGGGTTACTAAGAACACAGCCAGCATCGGGAAGAATATTTTCCAGGATGAGAAGCGTTTGATATTGCTTTCATCAAGCATCATAAGAGATATCAGGTCGCCTAATGCAAAGAAGAAATAGTACGCAAGCACATCGGTTAAAAATCCGGCTTTGATATTATTAACGTGGATATAGGCTGAAGCGCAAAAGAATATAAAACCCAAAACTACATGAAGTGCAGGCTTAAGCTTGAATGTGGATTTAATAAATGCATAAACGACCCCGATACAGAATAAGGCGTTCAAATACCAGAAATGTCCAGCTTGACGCGGGTCGAGCAATAGCGTGAAATAAGTTGATGGGCCTACCGTATTATTACTTGTAAAATTGGTATATGTTGCCGCAATGATCTGCATGGATATTTGTATAAACCCCCATACCAGTAAAGGGAACAGAATGTTGTTCGTGCGGTCACTTATGTAACCGTTAAGCCCTTTTTTATTCAAACTTTTACCGATAAGCAGGCCGGAAACAATAAAAAACAATGGCATCCTGAAGCCATACAGAAAAGTCCCGATATAACTGAAAAAAGGGTATCCGCTTAAATCGATGTGACCATCAAGTGCATCAAGGCAATGGCCATACCCTACCAGCATAATACTGATACCTTTGTCGTAGTCTATCCACAACCACCTTTTTTCTTTAAGTATAAATTTGGAGTTAAAAGGGTCCATTCTTATTTATAGCTTAATCAACTGTTTTTCTTTATACGGCTACCGCAGGGGGATGGATGCCTATTTAAATTCTAATAAATTTTATTGCCATTGGGTCAAACGGCATGCGATCAGGGGCAATTTTTATACCGTGATAGTTATATAGCTAAATATAACATGTTTAAACAGTAATATGGGGATTGTAATCCACATTTTACATTTAAAGCTTTCCCCAAGTGTTACAAAAAATCTATGGTGTTGTATCGTTTTTATATAAAAAGGAGTAATAATAATACTGACGAACACGTTTAAATGCTAATAAGTTCAAAAATTAATAGTTAACGATTAAACCTTTTTCGTTTATTTTGGTCTTAAGTAATAGAAAAATTCAATTCTTATGAAACCGTCACGGGCCGCGATTAAAAAAACAAACCTGCTCATGATAGCTTCATAGGCTTTAAAAAAACAAATTATTCTTATGAAAAAACTCTTATCTATTTTATGCTGTGCAGTAGTGTTATTGTCAGTATCCTCATGTACTAAACAGTATATTACCCCGAATCCGAATCAAACGATATATGCCGATGTAGCTGCAACTGATTGGGCGGTATATACTGACGGCAAATCGTATGACGTGCCTATTAATGTCCCGCAACTTGATGGTAATTTGAGCGATTTTGGCGGCCTCATAGTTTCTGTTTCGTATGATGGGGGCAATACTTACGAACAATTGCCCGAAGTGTTTAACGACCTTTCGTACAGTTTTACTTACAACAAAGGGAACGTGACTATTTACGCACAAACTTCGGCTGGTACATTGCCTACAGCAGCTCCGGGTGCTATTAAAGTAAAAATTATTTTAGTGGCTTCAAACTAATCATGCCAGGGCTTAAAAAAACAAAAAAGGTATGCTGAATTTCAGCATACCTTTTTTTATTGAACCCTTTCTAAAGCCCTCTCTTTTGGAAAGGGTTGGGTGAGGCTTATTTCTCCATCTGTTCAATAACAGCCTGGGTTACACCGGTGAACGAGAAACCACCATCATGGAAAAGATTTTGCATGGTAACCATTTTGGTTAAGTCCGAAAACATGCTCACGCAATAGTCGGCACACTGATCGGCACTCGCATTACCCAGCGGGCTCATTTTTTCGGCATAGTTGATAAAGCCGTCAAAGCCCTTTACCCCAGATCCTGCAGTAGTACGTGTTGGTGATTGAGAAATGGTATTGATACGCACCTTCTTTTTAGTGCCGTAATAGTAACCAAAGTTACGTGCAATGCTTTCCAGTACTGCTTTGTTATCAGCCATATCATTGTAGTCCGGGAATACACGCTGCGCTGCAATGTAAGTTAAGGCAATAACTGATCCCCATTCGTTTATGGCATCGTGTTTCATTGCGATCTGCAGCATGCGGTGCAGGCTAAGCGCCGAAATATCAAAACCCTTGTGGGTAAATTCGTAGTTATTCTCGTAGTACGGGATGTTTTTACGCACATTCACACTCATACCTATAGAGTGCAGTACAAAATCAACACCTCCGCCAAAATGTTCTATAGTTTTGGTAAACAGGTTTTCAAGGTCATCATTGCTGGTCACATCAGCACCAATAACGGGTGCATTGCATTCGGCAGCCAGGTTGTTCAGTTCACCCATACGCAGGGCTAGCGGTGAGTTCGACAGAACGATCTGAGCGCCTTCCTGAACTGCACGCTGTGCTACTTTCCATGCAATGGATTGCTCATTCAGCGCTCCGAATATGATACCCTTTTTGCCTTTTAGTAAGTTATAAGCCATAATGTGGTTGGTTTTATTGGGGGGTAAAGTTATGATTTTAAGTCGATAGTCCATAGTCGATAGACCATAGCTAAATTAATCTATAAATTGCCTTTCAGGTAACCCGTGATATAATTATTGATTTCCAATTTTTGCGCGTCCGTTCCCATACCACCCATATCGTTATGCATGGTATTTACCTTCACGATCTTTATTTTATACTTTTTCTGTTCTTCTGCCGACGGCAATACTCCCGGATCAGCGGGTTGGTCACTTGATCGTATTGAAAATATTTTTGGATGATCAGACCTTGGAATAGGCACCCGGCGATTGTCTAATGTAATCACCACTTTTGCAAATTCCGGGTATTCATTGGCGATCAGCATGACCATGTCACCGCCGTTGGAATGCCCAATCAGGACAATATTTTTATAGTCGAGTTGCGGATATAGCTTCTTTAATTTATCGGTTACGTAGAAAATGCTTTGCACACCTCTGTCCCATATTGGCCTCCGAAGCTTATAAATGTCCCCGGTACCGGGTAAGGGTTCATCACCGGGAAGATCATGCTGAATAGTGACAACGAGGTAATCATTTATCGCCAGGCTATTGGCAATGTAGCCATAGTCATTCCTTGTCCCACCATATCCGGGATTAAGGATCACCAACTTTTTCTTGGTGTTTTTAGGAAGCGTAGCGTTTATGTTGGTTAAATGATCCCTGTTGTAAATGGCGATGGGTATAACTCTATTTCGCACACTATCAACCCAGGTGAGTGTATCAATCTTGACAATAGCACCCCTAATATAAACGTCTGGTGTTTTAAAGGACTTTATTTCAGGCTTTTTGGCAGTGCAACCAAATCCCCAGCTCACAATAAATAGTGGGCATAAATATTTAAATTTCATAACGGAATATCTTATTTATGCAAACTGCAAACCGCCTACTGCAAACTCAATAATTCCCTCGCATTCTGTAAAGCGCTCTCGCCCGGTCTATCACCACTGAGCATTTTGGCTATTTCAACTATGCGTTCCTGTTCATCCAGTTGCCTGATGCGGGTATATGTTGTGGCGCTTTCATTGTCCTTGTACACAAAATAATGGCTTTGGCCTTTGCTGGCTATTTGCGGCAGGTGTGTTATGGTGATCACCTGTAAGTTTTCGGATAAGCGCTCCATGATCTGCCCTACTTTGTTAGCAACCTCACCGGATACCCCCGTGTCTATCTCATCAAAAATGATCGTAGGCAAGGCGGTATATTTTGCGATGAGCGATTTAATAGAAAGCATCAGTCTTGAAAGCTCGCCACCTGAGGCAACCTTACTCATTTCGGAAAGTGCATGCCCCTTATTGGCCGAGAAAAGGAAACGTATTTCATCAATGCCATTTTTGTTGAACGCCTCAGAATTCTTTCCGACTTGCGGACTTTCCGACTTACGGACTACCTGTTCAATTTTCAAAGTCGAATTACCCATACCCATTTCAGCCAAAGCCTCTATCACCTGCTTTTCAATATCCGGAATTGCTTTGGCGCGGTTAGCTGATAGTTGTGCGGCAAGTTTTTCCAGTTCCTGTTTTTCTGCAGCGATCTGCTTTTGCAGTTTTTCTATTTCCTCATCACCAAAAAGCGCCTGCTGTATTTTTTCTGATAGCTCTTCCTGTAGTTGCAGCAATTCAGCATTAGTATTTACACGATGTTTTTTTTGCATGTTATAGATTAGGCTCAAGCGTTCATTTATCTCTATAGCACGTGCCTCGTCTGTGTGGGTGCGTTGTTCAATGTTCTCAATTTCGGATGCGACGTCCTTAAGCTCAATTAAAGTGCTTTTCAACCTCTCGTGCAACTCCGCAATCAATGGGTTGAATTTCTCAAGAGTGGATAAATGATGCCCCGCTTCACGCAATTGCAACAAAGCTGCGGTCTCACCATCCTGCATCAGGTAATAAGCCCCTAACAGGTTGCGTTTTATTTCTTCAGCATTATTCAGGGTATAAAGCTCCTGCTCCAGTTTTTCCTGTTCATCTTCAGTCAAACCAGCTTTCTCCAGTTCATCAAACTGAAACTGGTAATAATCCAGGTCTGATTTGGCTTTGGCGCTCTCGCTGATCAATTGCTGCAACCTCGCAGTTGATTTTTTATAAGCGCGGAATTTAGATTGATAGTCGCTCAACTGATCACCATGCCCTGATACCGAATCGACCACCAGCAATTGAAATTCCGGGTCGTTAATTTCAAGCGTCGCGTGCTGCGAGTGAATATCGATCAGTTTTTCGCCTAATTGCTTAAGCACATTCAGATTAACCGGCGTATCATTTACAAATGCCCGCGATTTGCCATCAGCAGATATTTCGCGTCTTAGTATGGTTTCTGCTTCATAATCAAGCTCGTTCTCCTCAAAGAAACTTTTAAGGTGAAAGCCGGAGATACTGAATATCCCTTCGATCACACATTTTTTTTGCTGATTGAAAAAATAACGGCTTTCGGCACGCTGACCTAATATCAATGATAAAGCACCTAATATAATAGACTTACCTGCACCTGTTTCACCGGTCAGAATATTTAAGCCACTGTCAAAGCTGATCTCCAGATTATCTATTAATGCGTAGTTGTTAATAACGAGCTTTTTAAGCATAAAAAAGTATCCTTTTTTGAGGATACTAAAGTACGTTTTTAGTTGATTAAGTTAGATTGGGTTGGCTAAGTGAGTGACTGTTTTTTTGAACCTATTGCAATCAACCACTTAGCTTAAATCAACCAGCCGTTACTCCAGTCTTGTATTTGTTTTATACGCCCTCACAACCTGTTTTATCGCATCTATAACAAAAGCGGGATCTTCCAGGTGGATGTTATGACCGCTGTTTTTATCAAACAGAAGTTTGCTATCGGTTGAAAGATGGCTTAGATCTTTTTGTAATTGTATGCGTTCATTTTCCAGCGCAGTTGAATCAGGCAGTCCTGAATAACCGCCATCACCTCTAGCCAGCACAATCAGCGGGATATTGCCCAGCATATAATCAGTTTTACCTTTGTTGGCATACATATCAGCCACATCTTCAGGCGACCAGTTCATTTCATTACTGCCTGTTTTTCTGTAAACAGGCTGTGATTGTGCCCATATCTGTAGCTTTTGATCATTTACGGATAGTTTATTCAGAGGAGGCTCAATAGTGGTATCCAGTTTGACTACCTGTGGAGTATCAGGCGGAGTATTTTGTTTGGTTTTACTTTGCGGATCCGGGGCATGTTCACCTTTTGCCCATTCACGAATACGCATGGGCTTATTATTGATAATGATCCTTGAATCCTCATTGAGGGCATCGACCAAAACGACGCCCGCTATCTCATTTTTATAAAATCTCGCAAAAGACCGAACCAGGAAACCGCCGAATGATTGTCCCACCAGAATATAGGGCCCGTTAATGCCCGCATTGTGCAGGGCTGTATGCAACTCGTAAGCAATTTGTCTGCCTGATCTGGGTAAAGGGCCTCCCTCGCTCCAGGCGTAGCCGGCGCGGTCATAAGAAACTGTCATGGTTGTTTTTGATACTTCCGGCTGCACCAGGTTCCATATAAATGAAAAATCACCGCTCCCGTTCTCGAATACAACTACCGGCTTGCCTTTCCCCATAACATGAATATGCAGCAGATGGCCGCCTGCGTCGACCAGTTTCCCGGTTGGCGGATAAGGTGAAGCCGATTGGCTGTGACCTGTAGTAACTGTCCATGTCAGGATCAATAATATCAGGGCCGGTATCTTATACCATCTTTTCCCATCAAATTGACGTTCTTTAGGTTTCATATTTCATGGTTTTATAGTGAGATGAGGTAAACATCAAAAAGGTTACACCGATTTTAAAAGTGATAAAAAAAGCGTCATTTAACGACGCTTTTTACTATTCTTAAAAATTAACTGATCTCTGATCACTAATCAACTTATCACTGTTTATCACTTGTATCCGGTTTTTCTGGAGCTTCAGGCTTTTCAGGTGCGTCAGGTTTACTTATTTCTGGTTTCTCTATCTCAGGCTTTTCAGGGGCTTCTGGTTTTTCAGGCTTATCCAGGTTCATGTTAAAGTTCATGTTATCGTTCCAGTCCATTTTGAAGTTCATAGCGTCGCGTTTCATGCGCTCCATTCTCTTTTTAAACTCTGGCGACTTCATATATGCCTTCATCCGGGCTTCTGCCTTACGCATCTCTTCCTTCACGCGCTTCAACTCCGGACTATTCTGATAAGCCCGCATTTGTACATTCAGTTGTCTCATTTGCTCCTTTACTTTTTCCATGTCGGGGCTATGATAGGCTTTTCTCAAACTATCACCCATCAGGCGCATATCTTCCTGTGCCTTGCGGAGCTCAGGATTATCATAATGCTGGCGCATTTGCTCACCCAGTTTTTTCATTTCCTCTTCCCGTTCCTTTTCAGCAGGGGAGATATGAGATTTCAGCTCTTCCTGGTACTTTTTATAGTTTTCGCTTTGCTCGATATCCCCATCCCTTGAATAATTGCGTTCGTGCGGAATGCCATATTTCTTTTCCAGTTCTGCATTCAGTCTTTTGAATTCGGGCGTATTGTAGTATTTACCAACTTCGCCACCCAGTTCACCTAAACGACCGCTTATTTTCGCCGTTTCTGAGTTGTCACCCCAGGCCTTGCCAAATTTTTCTGCTATTTCTGCTTGTCTTTCCTGTAATTCCTTTAGTTGAGGAGTATTATAAAAATCACCAAGCTCTTTCCCTTTTTCTCCCAATTCTTCAGACAGCTTTTTAAACTCAGGACTATTATAATACTTACCAAGCTCTTCACCGTATTTGCCAACCTCTGATGAAAGCTTTTCAAGCTCTTTATCATTATAGCTGAAGCCATAATTAGAGTCTTCATCATATTTAGCCTTTACTGTTGCTTTTTTGGCAGTGGCCGACTTGTGATGATAGGTGCTGGTTTTCTTTTTTGTCGTATCAGCAAACAGGTTGCTGATGATGGCGGGTTTTATCTTGTTAAATGATATTTTGCCGTTTGCTATGGTTGGATTTAACCATGCAAGACCGGTAATGCTTGCAGTGAGCAAGGCAAATGCGAGTAATATATGGCGTGCATTGCCAATTGGTTTCTTCGTTTTCATGATACGTTCAATTCTGTTTAATAAATGGTACTTTTTGCCCGTAGCTGCCAGTGCTAGCTGCCATTCCTGCTGACGGGTCTGTTCTAACTTCAATAGTGCATGCGCATACACCAAAGGTTTTTTAGAGGCCTCTATTACAATATCATCGCAGCTATTTTCTCTTTCCTGGTTGATAACGCGATTAATCAATTGTGCAAATGGATTGAAAAACAACAATACCGACATAGCCTGCTCTGCCAGGTTAATCAAATAGTCGTTGCGTTTAATGTGCGCCAGCTCATGGAGAATGATGATCTCGATCTCCTCGGCCGACAAGTAGGTAGATAGAGTAAAAGGTAACAATATAACCGG
>DATHLW010000679.1:0-4363 GCA_035487675.1 Mucilaginibacter sp.
AACTGTTACCTTTTGGCGGATCTAATGCATTTCAAACCAACACACTTAATTCATCCACTGGAGACTTGTATAATTTATGGGGCGAATCATTTTTTGATATATATACCGCCAATGCCGCTATCGAAAATTTGCCTAATTCAACAGGAGTGGACGCTGCAACAAAAAAGCAACTCGTCGGCGAGGCAAAGTTCCTCCGAGCATTGTGTTATTTTTATTTGGTTAACTGGTTTGGAGCACCTTATTCTCAAAATCCGAATGGTTTATCGGTTCCTTTAGTGACTACTAACGCCTATGCTATTAATGACACTTTGAGCAGAGCGACGACAGCACAGGTCTATAAACTTATTGTTTCCGATCTTACCGATGCTCAGCAAATGCTCGCTGCTGATTACTCGGTATCTGGTGGCGAGCGGACGCGTGTAAACAAGGCAGGTGCGACTGCCCTTTTGGCACGGGTTTATCTTTATATGGCCAACTATGCTGGCGCTGAAATTCAGGCAAGTGCCGTAATCAGTAATAGTTCGTTTAGTTTGCAAAACGATTTGAATATCGTATTCCTACCGAAAAGTACAGAAGCGATCCTGCAATGGGAAGTGCCGACAAACAAATATCCATGGGCAACGCAAGAAGCCAATAATATCCTGCCAAGTGATCAGCAATCTCCCCCTTACTATTTTTTGACCAACAGCCTAATCAGTAGCTTTGAAACGGGCGATCTGAGATGGACTGATTGGGTTGATACTACGACTTTTGCAGGGCAGAAATATTATTATCCCTACAAGTATAAAGTAAGACAGGGATCGGCGGGTAACGTGACTGAAAATTATGTCATCCTCCGTCTGGCTGAACAATACCTGATCAGGGCAGAAGCTGAAGCCTATGGTGCAGGCAATGGTTTAAGTGGCTCGATCACCGACCTCAATATCATTCGGTCAAGGGCTGGTTTGCCACCAGTGTCAAATTCTCTGAGTAAGGATCAGGTGTTGTCGGCAATTGCCCACGAAAGGAGGATTGAGCTTTTTTCCGAATGGGGGCATCGTTGGCTTGACCTGAAAAGGACTGGGCAGGCACAAACTACCTTGTCAGCCAATAAAGGAATTTCTGTCCAGGCCAATCAGTTATTATATCCGATCCCTTCGGACGAACTGATCAAAGACAACCATTTAGTGCAGAATCCCGGCTATTGACAAAATCAATGAAATTAAAATGATTCTCAAAATGAAACAAATTCATAGCATGAAACAAATTCGCAAAAGTATATTGCTGTTTATTACAGTTATTAGCACAATCAGCAGCCTGGCCCAAACGTCGCAGGGCTTCAAGATCAGCGGCCATATTGAAGGACTGGATAATAATGACATTATCAAATTAGGCAACCGGTTCGCCGACTGGCATAAAGTATCCTGGATGGATTCCTGCAAAATAGAAGATGGAAACTTCCGCCTAACGGTCGCCAACGTTCCCGAAGGGCCCAGAATATATGAGATTTGGTTTTATAAAGCGAATGGAAAAGCGCTAATAAATGACGGCGATTTTGATTATAAACGATTATTTATTCAAAACGGTGATAATATTAAAATAGAAGGTTCCATTAATAATTTTAAGCAAATTAAAATAACAGGAAGTCCGACCATCGAGTCTTACAAATGGGAACAGGCTGTTTTAGAATATGCCGATGGCTACAGAAGCAGGATCACGCATCGATTAGCAAAAATCCATGATAGCATTGGGTTTGATTATTCAGCAGTAGAAAAACAGGTGGGAGCCAAAAGGGTGCTAGCTGGATATATCGATTCGGTTACAAGAAATGTTTCCGCTGATAATTTACAAGCAGTACCCATGTTATTGAGCGATTTAAACGAGCTTATGGACGGTTATCATGGGGAATTTATTAAAAATTTGTACGAAAAACTACCGATGTCGCTAAAGAATAGTTATTACGGTAAAGAGATAGGGAATAGTACCTTGCTCGCCATCGGGCAACCTTTTCCCGATTTTACTTTGCCTGCTGCTGATGGCAGTAAAATAGTTTTGAGCAGTCTGGCCCGAAAGAGTAAACTGACACTCGTCCATTTTTGGGCAAGCAATTCTTTTAATGTACAATTTTACCAACATGAGCTGAAGGGGATGTACAAAAAATATGGAAATAAGGGTTTGAATATTATTGGCGTTTCGGCCGACACTTCTGCACAAAAATGGAAAGACTGGATGGACTTGGAAAATTATCCCTGGGTCAATGTGATTGCCGAGCCAAAAGGCTGGCAGAAAGGCAGCTTGATTAACGATGTATACAATGAAGGTAGCCATTCTATTCCCAACACAACCAATGTGCTGGTGGATAATGGAGGCAGGATCGTCGCGTGGGATGTAGAGGGCGTGGAATTACAATACTACCTGGAAAAATATTTGGGCAATTAATTGAAAAAAATTTATTTTAAATGAAAAAGATTCTATACATAGCTTTAAGCCTGTTTATAACAGGCTTAATAGCGGCTTGTAAAAAAGATATAATTCCATCAACCGCGGCGTTGAATGTAATCAATGCTTCCAGTGACATTCCCTCGGTCGCAGTGAACTTTACATTATCACCTATATCTTTTTACAAGCAAAATGCAATTTTGAGTTATGGTTCATCTAGCGATTACCCTCAGAGTGCAGGAATCGTACCCCTCACCTTAGTGTCTTCGATAGATACGACACATAACATTTTCCAGGGCAATCTGAATTTAGCGGCAGGAGGGATTTATTCCCTGTACCTTTACGGCAGCTTACCAAAAATCGACACCTTATTTTTAAAAGACAATATCCCGGTTCACCAGGATAGTACCTGCGGGATCAGGTTCATCAACCTGTCATCTGATAGCGGGCCTATCAGCGTGGATGTACAGGGCGGTACAACGGTAGATTTCTCCAGTATAGCTTTTAAATACATCACAGCCTTTAAGACTTACCCTGTGACTGCAGCGATTAAGAACAATGGCGGCTATATTTTTGAAGTCAAAGATGCGACGGGAAACATACTGACTACGGTTTCCTGGAATTTCAAGATATTCCAAAACAACACCTTGGTGATCAGTGGTTCCAAAGCCAGAAGTACTATGCAAGTTATCCAGGTAAATAACTATTGATCAGAAATGATAACAAACATCTAACAACAACCATGAGGCCGGTTTGAACGGCTTCATGGTTAAACAATTTTTCAATGAAAAAAATAACTTTAACAGGGTTGATTTTAACCCTTTATACCCTTGCTTTTGCCCAGCAAAAAAATTGGCAGCACTTAGACATTCAAACCGACGGTGTGTTCGGCATCAGCACAAGTAAGGCCTATAATGAATTACTGAAGGGAAAAAAGCCAAAAGCAGTAATTGTCGGCATCGTTGACACTGGTGTCGATACACTGCAGGAAGATTTAAAAACAGTGATCTGGACGGATCCCAAAACGGGCCGTCACGGCTGGAACTATATTGGCCCTGAAACAGGACAGGAAGATGTTGCAAAACTGGCGGGCTATAATAAGGAGTTGTACGACAGTCTTGCTTATACGCATGTGCCGGAACAGTATCGGGCCGGTTATAAAGAGTACCGAAAGGCGGCTCCTGCTTTGGATAGTAAGTTACAGGCGATGAAAGGACTACAGGCGGAACTGGAAGTTATTGAAAAGCTGACCGATCAGATTTTAGCTAAAATGAGGAAGTCTGATCCGACAGAAGGCGATTTCAAAAGCTACAAAGCACTTCCGGAGGCAGATTCGGATAAAGTCAACTATGCGTATGGAATAAAGTCGGACGAATATCAATTGGTCAAAAACATTTTAAAAAGGCTAAACCTGTATCCCAATTGGCACACTTATCGTTATCACGAAATCGACCATATCCTTGAATTGGTGAAGTACCATTTAGCACATGGCCTGAATATGAATAATCATGAGGCCGACACCGCCAAGGGTAATTTTGATATTTCGCCCGATAAATTAGGGCCGGTTCACAGTATTAACATAGGCGGCGCTTATCATGGTACCCATGTTGCCGGTATTATCGGAGCCGTAAGGGGAAACAGCATCGGCATGGATGGGGTAGCGGATAATGTGCGGATATTGATGCTGAAAGAAAACGGTACGCTGCGCGAAATGCGGGACGATGCATTAGCCAGGGCTATACGCTTCGCCGTCGATCATGGCGCTAAAGTTATTAACCTGAGCTTTGGCAAGCCTTATACGTGGGATAAAAAAGCTGTAGACGATGCAGTGAAATATGCGATGAAAAAGGATGTGCTTTTAGTTCATGCGGCAGGCAACGATGGTGCTAACATTGATGATCAGGAACATTATCCAAATCCGGTTTTTTTAGACAAAACCAAAGCG